>JAENXM010000005.1 GCA_016649525.1 Actinomycetota bacterium | reverse complement strand
GTACGGGGAGAGGTAGCCCTTGTCGAACTGCAGGCCCTCGACGACGTCGAACTCCATGCCGAAAGTCTGCGATTCCTCGACGGTGATGACGCCGTCCTTGCCGACCTTCTCCATTGCGTTGGCGATTATGTCGCCGACCTCGTCCGAATCAGCGGATATCGCGGCGACCCGGGCGATCTCGTCCTTGGTCTCGATCTCCTTGGAACGCTTCTTGATGTCATCCACTACCTGCTCCACGGCCCTCTCGATGCCCCTCTTTATCTGCATCGGGTTGGCGCCCGCCGCGACGTTCCGCAGGCCTTCCTTGACCATAGCGTGGGCGAGGACTGTCGCTGTGGTCGTTCCGTCGCCGGCCACATCGTTCGTCTTTGTGGCGACTTCCTTGGCGAGCTGGGCGCCCATGTTCTCGTAGGGGTCCTCGAGGTCGACCTCGCGCGCGATCGTCACGCCGTCGTTGGTGATCGTCGGGGAGCCGAACTTCTTCTCGAGGACGACGTTGCGGCCCTTGGGGCCGAGCGTTACCCTGACCGCGTTGGCGAGCTGTGTCACGCCCGCCTCGAGGTGCCTTCTCGCCTCCTCGTCATATTCAAGTATCTTTGCCATTATTTCTCCTCCTTGATTCCCTTTTCTAGCTACTTCTTCTTGGCCTTTGTGGCGCTTTTCTTCTTCTTGGCAAGAATGTCCCTCTCGCTCAGTATCAGGTATTCCTTGCTGCCCACCTTGACTTCCGTACCCCCGTACTTCGAGTAGATGACGATATCCCCCGGTTTCACGTCCAGTGGAATAAGCTTGCCTTCCTCGTAGCGGCCCGGTCCTACGGCAAGCACCTTACCTTCCTGGGGCTTCTCCTTCGCGGTATCCGGTATAACAATACCGCTCGCGGTCACATCCTGGCCTTCCCCGGGCTCAACTATAACCCGGTCTCCCAACGGCTCCAGATCCATGTTCATCCCTCCTCTTTCTGGTCTCTAGTCGAGAATTAGCACTCTAAATATGAGAGTGCTAATCTCCGCACGAGTAATTATATGTATTTGAAATTAAAAATCAATAAGGTATGACAAGATTCTAAGCCACGACTTTGTTGAGAGTTCTGTTGGCTTTCTTAGACTGTTTTAAGCATTTGCGAGGATTAATCGGGCTCGGCCCAGTGCTCGGTCCGCTCTACCGCTTTTTTCCAGCCGAGGTATTTCTCTTCCATCACGCCACGGCCGGCGGTTGGTTCAAACGTGCTTCCGGCCTGCCAGATATTCTCTATCTCGTCGATACTTTTCCAGTAGCCGACGGCGAGGCCGGCGAGGTATGCGGCACCCAGGGCGGTCGTCTCGGCGACAATGGGTCTCTGGACCTCGACGCCGAGCAGGTCGGCCTGGAACTGGAGGAGTATATCCATGACCGAGGCGCCGCCGTCCACCCTGAGTGAGGAAACCTTAATCCCGGAGTCGGCTTCCATCGCGTCCATCACGTCGCGGGTCTGGTAAGCCATCGCCTCGACGGTCGCGCGCACGACCTGCTCCTTAGATGTCCCTCTCGTTATCCCGATGATCGCGCCGCGCGCGTATGGGTCCCAGTAAGGAGCGCCGAGACCCACGAGTGCGGGCACGAAGTAAACGCCGCCTGTGTCGGGCACCTTCTCGGCGAGAGGTCCGGTCTCCGCCGCGTCCTTTATCAAACCGAGGCCGTCGCGCAGCCACTGGATGGCTGCTCCCGTCACGAATATCGAGCCCTCGAGCGCGTACGTCACCTTGCCGCCGTATCCCCAAGCGATAGTGGTCAGCATCCCGGAGCGCGATGATACCGCCTCCTCACCGGTGTTCATCAACAGGAAACTGCCGGTACCATAGGTGTTCTTCATCATGCCGGGATGATAGCAGGCCTGGCCGAACAGAGCTGCCTGCTGATCCCCCGCTATCCCGCTGATCGGCACCGCCGCGCCGGAAAAGCGATCCGGGTCGGTCTCCGCGAACACTCCGCTCGAATCCCGGACCTCGGGAAGCATCCCCGCCGGTACGCCTAATATATCCAGCAGGTGCTCGTCCCACTTTAGCTCGTTTATGTTGAACATGAGCGTCCTGGAGGCGTTCGAGTAGTCGGTGGCGTGGAGCTTGCCCCCGGTCAGCTTCGCGAGGAGCCACGAATCGACGGTCCCGAACGCGATCTCTCCGGCGCGAGCCTGACGGGCGAATTCAGCATCGCTCTCAAGCTTCCAAGTTATCTTCGTCCCGCTGAAATAAGGGTCGAGGACGAGGCCGGTGCAGCTCTTGAAAACCTCCTCGAATCCCTCATCTTTAAACCGGCCGCAGACGCCTGCCGAGCGGCGGCACTGCCAGACTATCGCTCTTCCGACCGGCTCGAGCGTATCCTTCCGCCAGAAGACGGAGGTCTCCCTCTGGTTCGTTATGCCTATAGCGGCGAGGTCCTTCGCTGTAATACCTGCATCCACAAGTGCCCTCTCGACCGTGGACATCGTGCAGTCCCAGATTTCCAGTGGTTCGTGCTCGACCCATCCCTCCTCTGGGAAGTACTGGGTGAACTCCTCGTTGACCTTGGAGAGCACCGCCCCTTTCACGTCGAAGACCATCGATGTCGAGCCGGTAGTCCCCTGGTCCATCGCCAGGACGTACTTCTTCAAGTGGACCTCCCTTGTCAGCCTTCCTGCCCGCGCGGGATCGTCGCGCCGAGCCTCAGGTTGGGATAGACGTCCAGTTCAAGCCCGGAGCGGTGCCCGGCCTTGTAACGAAAATACCCCAGTGAAGCGACCATGGCCGCGTTGTCGGTGCAGAGCGACGGCGACGGCTGCGCCAGGGCGAGCCCATTTTCCTCGCAGGCCTCGGCGAGCCACCTCCTCAAGACGCTGTTACATGCGACACCGCCGCCCATCACGACCTTGCGTAGACCCCTCTCGAGCGCCGCGTCCACAGTCTTCACAACGACGACCTCGAGCGCGGCGGCCTGGAAGGACGAGGCTACGTCGGCGGTCGCCGGTACATCGCCTTCCCGCTTCGCCTTCTGCATGAATCGTATCACCGCGGTCTTGAGCCCGCTCAAACTGAAATTGAAGTCGCCGCTCTTCATCATGGCGCGAGGGAACGGTACGGCATCTGACCTGCCTTCAGCCGAGACCCGGTCTATCGCCGGGCCTCCCGGATAGCCGAGCCCGAGGTACATCGACACCTTGTCGTATGCTTCCCCCAGCGCGTCGTCGAGCGTCTCCCCCACTATCTCCATGTCGTCAACGCCCCTGACCTCTGCGAGTACCGTGTGTCCTCCCGAGACGACTAGCGCGAGGAACGGGTACTCAAGCGCATTGCTCTCGAGGACGGTAGCCATCGCATGCGCCTCCAGGTGGTTCACCGCGACCAGCGGCACGTCCCAGGACCACGCAAGTCCCTTGGCGACGGATATTCCGACCACGAGCGAGCCCACAAGGCCCGGCCCAACAGTCACAGCTATGAGATCCGGGCGCTCGCCCACCCCGGCAAGCGCCTCGGAGATGACCGGGATGATCGACTCGACATGGGCCCTTGCCGCTATCTCGGGGACGACACCCCCGTAGTCCCTGTGCAGGTCCACCTGGGAGGCGACGACGTTCGAGATAAGCCCCGTGCCGTCGCGCACCAGCGAGGCGGAGCTCTCGTCGCACGAAGTCTCGATACCCAGCACCTGCACTGCCATCAACCAGCCTTCCTCGCAAGCTCGGCCTCGATCCCCGAAAGCAACTCCTGGAAATAGCTCCCCTTGAGGTCTCGTGAAGTCATTATCACGGCGTCCTCACCTGAATCGATGTAGTAGCCCCTCCTGAGCCCCATGTCCCTGAAGCCGAAGCGGCTGTAGAACTCTCGCGCCTCGTGGTTGTTCTCCCTTACCTCGAGTGTCACCCACCTTGCACCCTGTTCCATTCCGCGGCGCAGACACTCGAGCAGCATAGCCGTACCGATGCCGCGCCGGCGCAGCCCGGGCGCCACCGCCATGTTCGTAACGTGCACTTCATCACCGAGCACCTGGGCACCCAGGTAACCCACGATCTTTTTCCTCACTTCCACAACCAGATACAGGGCCCGCTCTCTGTGCCGCATCTCGTATTCAAAGATCTCATGGGTCCACGGGGTGGGGAAGATCTCGCACTCGAGCGCCAGCACTCCCTCCAGGTCGAAATGGCTCATATCGCGGATGACGATCTCGTTCAGGATATTCATGTCGGCTTCTTGAGGTACATCGGCGTTACGGAAACGGCGGTGCCTGCACGCCCTCCTGAAAGCATACGGTCACACAACGGGAGCATGTCGCGCGCCCGCGGTAACTCCTCTACATAAGTGACAGCTATGCCCTCTGCCTTGAAAGCGTCTATCAGAACGTCCGGCGCCTCGCCGACAACGACAAGAGGGCCATCGATAAAACGCACGCCCGCATCCACAATCTCAGCAGGAGCCAGGCACGCGTAATCGGACAGGGGGTTCAGCGTCCCTGATTCGTTCCTGTAGGCCGCCGCGTAGAGCATACCCCTTTTGGCGTCAAGCACCGACATCGTTATGCCCTCGTCGTCCTTTCCCGCAGCGAGGATGTCAAGTGTCGGGATACCTACGAGCGGTACCGTAAGGCCCATCGCGATGGCTTTCGCTGTCGCTACCCCGACCTTCACACCGGTGAAGTTGCCGGGACCTATGCCAACCGCGACAGCATCTACATCATCGGACCCCTTGCCGAGGCGTCCCAGCATCGACGCGATCTGCGGCATGAGCCATCCGGTGTGGCCCTTCTCCGTCTTGAAGTACGTCTCGGCCAGCACGCGGTCGGCGGTTCCAACGGCGAGCGTCCCCCTCAAGGTGCACGTGTCAAACGCCAGGATCAACGGACTTCCCCCATCACGCCGGCAAGCCTGCGCCCGTGCTCGCCGGTTCCCTCTATCGTCAAAAGGCGCTTGTTATCCTCCCTGCCAAAAGCAAGGCGGACGGTAAGCGCGTCCCCGGGAAGAGCATCTCTTACACGGTCTGCCCATTCGACAGCCACGATCCAGTCCCCCTCTAGGTACTCCTCGATCCCGGTCTCAAGAAGCTCATCCGCGCTCGAGAGCCTGAAGGCGTCGGCGTGACAGAGGCACACCTCCGGATACGTGTGGATAATCGTGAAGGTCGGGCTTGGCACCGCGCCAGCGTAGCCCCGCCCCCTTGCGATGCCGAGCACCATGACCGTCTTTCCGGTGCCCAGTTCCCCCTCGAGGCAGACTACATCGCCCGGCGTCATCGACCGGCCAAGGATAGTTCCCAGCGAAACGGTTTTATCGATTGAATCGCTTACAAGTTCCAAATTATTCTCCAGGGAAGCCCCGGCCGCGGCTTCTAGAAAAGCCCCATCTGCTCCGGTTCGGGAGCGGGCGGCCCGGGTGGCTGCTCGTCCTGCTCGAGGTACTCCTTGAGTCGATTGAAATCCTCAATTAGAACGCCCCTCGTGGAAGGGGTGCGCAGGGCCGCCGCCGGGTGGAAGACGGGCACGAAGAAATAACCCGGCCCGGGGAACCTCTGCCCGTGGACTTTGTTCATCTGCACGTTCTTGTCGAGTATGACCGACGCTGCCACGCGGCCGAGGGCGCACAGTATCCTGGGCTTTATTATCCTTATCTGCTCCAGCAGGAACGGATTGCACGTATCCATCTCGTTGGGCAGAGGGTCGCGGTTCCCCGGCGGGCGGCACTTCACGACGTTTGCGATGTAAACCTGCTCGCGTTTGAGGCCGATGCCCGTCAGGAGCTCGTCCAGAAGCCTCCCGGCGGGCCCTACGAACGGGAGCCCCTGCGCGTCTTCGGCGCGGCCTGGAGCCTCACCCACGAACAAGAGGTCCGCGTTCTCATCCCCCATCCCGAAGACGATCTTCGTGCGGCCCTTGTGGAGCGTGCAGCGGGTGCATTCCCCGAGGACTTCTAATAACTCTTTAAGGGTGCCGGCCTCACTCGCTTCCATGCCGCGGCTCCCACCTCAATCCTTGCAGCCGGCGCACGATGTGGCACTGCACGTGTCACAGGAACTGCCGCTGCTCGTGGTAAACTTGTCGCCTGACTTCACACCGAACGTGCTGAAGAGCTTTGTAAGCCTCCGCGAGGAGCACGCGGGGCAGCTCACGCGCTCCTTGCCGCGCACGAGCTTCTCGAAGCGGTTACCGCATTCGCTGCATTTATATTCGAATATAGGCAAATCGCACCTCGTCAAACGTACTTCGTGTACTTCTCTGCAGGCTCGCGGCTGGTCCGACGCTGCTTCCCCGCCGGATGACCTATGGGCACGATCGCAAGCGGCCGGAGCGAGGGGGGGAGCATCAGCGCGTCCGACGCGGCCTCCTCGTTGAAGGCGCCCACCCAGCACGCGCCCAGGCCCTCTGCTACCACGGCGAGAAGTATGTTCTCGACGGCTGCCGCGGTGTCCTGGATAACGTAGAGGGCCTCTCCCCTGGAGCCGTACCCCCGCGCGCTCGCCTCGAGATCGGCGCAGACTACAATCACTACCGGGGCCTGCTCCACGTAGGCCTGCCCCCAGGCCGCTTCGCAGAGACCCCTCTTCACCTTGCCGTCCCTCACTACGTAGAACCGCCACGGCTGGATGTTCCCTGCTGTGGGAGCCCGGACCGCGGCCTCCAGGAACTTCTTCACGGTGGAACGGGGGACGTCCTCCTCGGTGAAATCCCTAACGCTTGCTCTGCTGTCTATGGCTTCGTAAACGTCCAACGCGTATCCTGGGATCTTTTTTTGACTACAGATTGAGTATATCACAGGCACATGGGAGCCCCCCGGCCGCGGTCGCCCGCAAAACGGAGTACCTTATCGCCTCGGCCGTGCCCATCGCCGCCAGTATCTCGACGGCGTCCTGGGGTGCCTCGACCTCGCCTGTCGCCAGCACGAAGACCGTATCTCCGTCGTACCTGGTGTGCGATGGTCTGATGGCCCGGGCGATACCGTTTTGACCCTGCAGGGCGACCCTCGCGCCCCGCTCCTTGTCCAGCTTCGCGTTTGTAGCTATCACGACCAGCGTGGTGTTCTGTCCAACGCAGCCGGGGGCCAGCCCTGACGCGTTGCATATGCACTTCTCGGCCCCCACGAAGCTTCCGTCGTCACCGCGGGCTCCGGCGAGTATCTGACCGTCCACATCGACCACGTCGCCGAAGCTGTTCGCTACCGCCGCGACCTCGAGCTTGAAATCGCCACCCATGAAACGGTAGAGGCCGAAGCCGCTTTTGACCGAGTACTCCCTGCATCGAGCGTTACCGACGCTCGCTCCCGTGCCTGCACCGACGAGGCCTTCCCTGTCCTCGTCCACCGCAGCGTTCCGGCAGGCCTGGTAAGCCATCTCCTCGTCGGGCCTGACTTTGCAGTCGCCCAGATCGAGGTCGAAGAGGACCGCCGCGCTCACGACGGGGACGAGCCCGCCAGGCGTGGGAAAACCGATGCCCTTCTCCTCCAGGAACCTGACGACGCCGCCCGCGGCGCCCAGCCCGAAGGCGCTGCCGCCGGTTATGAGAACGGCGTTAGGACCCGTGACCGTGAACATAGGTCTGAGTAGTTCCGTCTCGCGCGTTCCCGGGGCGCCGCCCCGCACCTCGCACGCGCCCACCGTCCCCTCAGGCGGAAGGAAAACGGTGCAGCCAGTAAGGGCTTCGGTATCCTGCGAATGACCTACCTTGATGGTACCAAGCACTTGTATCACCTCCGACCAGAAATTCTACCCTTAAAGTCAGGCGCCAGGTACTCCAGGGCCTGCTGCCTGCTGGAAACGGTCCCCTCTCTCTGCGCAACCCTTGCTTCAAACAGGCGCCTCCCGACAGCAGGGCCCGGCTCCAGGCCTTCGTGAACGACCACGTCGTAACCGGAAAGGAGCGGGTCCGAATCGTGAAGCCAGAAGTAGTCGTTGAGCACACGGGTCACCGTCCGCCTGAAACGCTCCAGATCCTCCTCTGTGGAAGCCTCACCCCTCGTCGCGAGCCTGTCGGCAAGCGACAGCAGTACGACCTCGGGACAGCGGCTGCCCAGCTCGCGAACCGAGCGCAGGCGGCTCTCCGTCGACTCGCCCTCCTTCAACAGGTAGCCGAACCTCATGTGTCCACCGACCAGCCCGACGAGTTGAGACCTCCCTTTATACCCCAGGCCGAGCCTCCTCGCTATCCCATCGGCGAGGCGCGCGCTCTCGCGTTCGTGCCCCTGGAACCGTATGCGGCCCGTCGGCATGACCTTCATAGCTGTAGGCTTACCGATGTCATGTATGAGGGCCGCAAGCGAAAGGTACGCCCTGCAATCCACCCCGGCCTCCACCTTTCCACGAAGGTGCAGAGCGATACGCCTGCCCTTTGTCCTGAATGTCCCTGCAGGTGAGTTCATCATGTCCTCGAGGTAGTCCATGACCTCGAGCGTGTGCTCCCAGACCCCGAGGTGATGATAGTAGTTCTGCGGGACATCGAAGACAGCCTCGACCTCCGGGAAAAGCGCACCCAGCACGCCCAGCCGCCTCAGGAGGAGCGCGTTATTCTTGAGCCCATCTCCACATAATGTGCGGGCGAGCATCCGAAAGACCCTATCGGGCGGCGCGTCTCCGACCCTTTCCGCCGGCGATACTACGGCATGCTCGGCGTCGGCCTCCGGCTCGAGTCCGTAGCGGCTGCACAACTCAGCTGCCTGCAGAACACGGACAGGGTCGGCGACTACACTTTCCGGGGAGGTGACCCTGAGCCGCTTCTTATCGAGGTCCTCGAGGCCGCCCAGCGGGTCGGTCAATTCATGTTCCCTACCGCCGGCCATATCTACCGCCATCGCGCTCACCGTGAAACCCGACCGCTCCAGGTGGCGAATGATATCTCCGCCGGTCAATGGTACGAGAGTTATGCTCCTGCGGCCGCCGGGCTCAACAAGGTGGAACACGCCCTTCTTGCCGACGATGTCGATCGGAACAAAGCCCGTCTCCCCCGCCAGTTCCCTGCCGACCCTTCCGGTATCAGCCCCGCACGCTATCAGCATGCCGTCAGGCTCAAGGCCCGAGAGAGAATCCGCAATGTAGAGACCACATAGATAAAAGGAACCGGGTGAACAGGATGCGAGTGCGCGCGCGACTGTGTCGAAAAGACCATCTTCTTTAAAAGCGCTTTCGAGGTTTTGCCTGTAGTTAAGCATGCGGAGAACCGGGCAGCTGGAGTTTCATTCTCTATGCCAGGAAACCCTGACGAAACGGTCCTTCTTCTGCCACTTGATCTTGAGGTCTCCCTTGAACGCCTTTTCCACTTCCTTGCCGATCCTCTCGGCCAGGTGCTCGTCCGTCGTCTCTATGACCAGCCTGCCTCCCTCTAGTTTGATCTCGAATATCCGGGCGGATACGTTCTGGTGCCAGCCATTCTTCGCGACCCTGTTGACGAGGTTCTCGACCTCGTCGAGGTGCGAATCCATGAACGCCCCCTTCAGGGTCACGACGCCCTCGACCTGCTGTTTTTCTATTCGGACGCACCCCGGGCACAAGGCCTTTTCCTTCTTCGACTTCGCCAACTTGCGGAGCAGTTCTTTGCTCGGTTCAGTGACCCAGCGGTGGCCGTCGTATATCGCGCCGCACTCGGGACATATTTTCATCCGGCTCCCCCCTCGGTATACACGCGTGGCACGCGAGCGCTTATCATGCAGACAACCTCGTAGTTGATGGTCCCGAGCTTGCCGGCCAGCTCGTCAGCCGTTATCTCTTCATCGCCATCTCTCCCGATAACCACGAACTTGGTCCCGGGGGGCACCGGGTCGGGCCCCAGCTCGACCATGGAGAGGTCCATGCATATCGTCCCGACCACCGGCATCCGCCTGCCTTCTATCAATACATCCGCCTTATCCGACAGGATCCGTGAGAAGCCGTCGGCGTACCCGATCGGTATCGTGGCGATATACGTATCCTCGGTGGGCGCGTACGTCAGCCCGTAGCTTATCCCCTCACCTGCCGCGACCTGTTTAACCAGTGCGACCTCCCCCACGAGCGAGAGCGCCGGTCTGAGTTCGGCCACGTCGCGGAAGCTCTCCGAGGGAGGAAGGCCGTACATCGCTATCCCGACCCTTACCATGTCGTAGTGACTGCGTGGGAAGGCAAGTACACCGGCGCTATTGGCCGCGTGCCTCATGAGCTTGCGCCCGAGTAACTGCTCTGCCTCGTCCGCCTCGGCTTCGAAAAGGTCCATCTGCTTGTCCGTGAAGGGATCGTCAGGCTCGGTCCCCACCGCGAAATGGGTATAGATCCCCTCGACCGAAAGCCCTGGAAGCCCCGCGAGCAGCCGGGCGAAATCCGCGACACCCCCGGGATGCACGCCGACCCTTCGCATCCCGGTGTCGACCTTCATGTGTACCCGCGCGGCCGTCCTTCTCGTCACCGCCTCGGCCGAAAGGGCTTTTGCGAGCTCGGGGGTGTACACGGTGCAGATGACGTCGTCATCGAGGGCGCTCCCCGCCGCTTCCGGTGGAGGCTCGAACAGCAGGTAGACCGGGCAGGAGAGCCCGGCGCTCCTGAGCTTCTCCGCCTCCTCGAGGAGGGCCACCCCGAGACAGTCCACCCCGGCGGACAGCGCGGCCCTCGAGACCTCGACGTCCCCGTGCCCGTACCCGTTGGCCTTCACAACGGCCATGAAAAGGCATTCAGCGGGAAGCAGGCTCTTGAGGTGAGCCACGTTGTGCTTGATGTTGCCCAGGTCTACTCTTGCCTCAAGGGGTCTTGTGATCGCAGTTCCCCTAACTATGTAAACTCGCGCCGTTTTCTATCTTACTATTCCGTGCCCTCCACGGGGATGTCCTTGCTTATGAGCTTGACGATATCCCTCATGGTTATGATACCAACAAGCTGCCCCTCGGATATAACAGGGAAGCGCTTCAGCTTCTTCTTTGACATCAGGGTCGCCGCGTCCTCGGCGGAGTCATCTACGTCAACCGTTATGACATCCACGGTCATGAGGTCCTCGGCCGTAGCGGCCACGGCCTTGCGGAATTTCTCCTCAAACCGGTGGATGCTTCCCGGCACGAAGACATAGCCGTCGAGAAAATGGACGAACGAGGGGAACTTGACGTCGGTGTCCTGAACGATGAGGTCGCTCTCCGTGATTATGCCGAGCAAGTCACCCTCGCTGTTGACGACCGGCACTCCGCCGATCCCGTTATCTATCATGACCCCGGCCACTTCCGTGACGGGGGTCTCCGGCAGGACCGTTATCGGGTCCGGTGTCATCGCGTCTCTGACCTTGATCTCCTTCATCCTGGAATCACCTTTCCCTCATTGCCCGAGCCGGCGAAGCGCAAGGGGCAGGTGCCTTATCACATCTCCCGCCAGCATCCCTACCATCCCGTCCATCTGGGCCGCCAGGTCGGCGGCGTGGCCGTGGTAATAAACGCCCACCACGGAGGCGTCAAAAGCGCTCAGGCCCTGCCCGACGAACGAAGCGATGCAGCCGGTCAGGACGTCGCCCATCCCGGCCGTCGCCATCCCGGGGTTTCCGGTGGTGTTTACCTTCACGGTCCCACCGGGAGCAGCCACCAGCGTGCCCGCTCCCTTGAGGACAACAACGGAGCTACACTTCTCGGCGCACTCCCGCGCCGCACCGATCCGGTCCGCCTGTACCTCCGCGGTGCTTTTTCCGGTAAGCCTTGCCATCTCCCCCGGGTGAGGCGTAAGGATCAGCGGCGCCTGGCGCTCCGCGAGCAAACCCGTCTGGCCGACCATCGCGTTGAGGCCGTCCGCGTCTAGCAGGAGCGGGAGCTCTAGAGTCCTGATAAGCTCCGTCACGACCTTTGAGACCTCGCCCTTGGTCGAGAGCCCCGGTCCCACGGCGACAACATCGAATCTCTCGCTTATCTCGGCGATAACGCCCGCCGCCTTGAGCGAAAGCGCCCCTTCCTTACCCTGCGGGAGGGGGCGGGTCATGACCTCCGTCAGCTTGACCTCGAGAATGTCGTGGACCCCCTCGGGCACGGCAAGCGTCACGAGCCCTGCACCCGAGCGCAGCGCGGCCCGGGCAGCGAGCGCCGCGGCGCCGGTGAGCCCCGGTGAGCCGCCCACGACGAGCACGCTCCCGCACTGGCGCTTGTGGGCGTCGGGGGGGCGCCCCGGGAGGAGCGCCTCCGCTTCCTCGATAGTTGTCATGTAAACACGCGATGTGGCTACATCCTTCACGATATGCGGAGGAATCCCGATGTCAGCGACCTCCATCTCCCCGACCAGGTCAGCGCCCGGATACTGGACCACGCCTACCTTCGGATACGCAAAGGTCACAGTCTTTTGAGCCCTTATTGCAGGTTCCGAGACCGCGCCGGTATCGCCGGCGACTCCGCTCGGGATATCGACCGAAAGGACCTGAATCCCCGAGGAATTTATCGCCTCCACCGCATCCGCGAGTACGCCTTCGACGGCGCCCTTGAACCCCGTACCGAATATCGCGTCGATTATTAGGTCGTAAGGGGGATAGACCTTTGTGAAATTCCTGACGTGCTCCTTCTCGGTGACCTCGATGCGCTTGACGTCGAGCTTGGTAAGCAGTTCGAAGTTCACGACGGCGTCACCGCTCAACTCCTTTGGATGGCCGAGCAGAAAGACCTCCACGTCGATCCCGGCTTTGGCGAGGTGGCGCGCCGCGACCAGGCCGTCCCCGCCGTTGTTGCCCTTGCCGCACCATATCGCCACGCGCCAGGTACCGTCGCGTCCGCCGCCCGGCCTGCCGACGCCTTCCAGCATCTCCCTCGCGGCCTCCGCCACGCGTTCGCCGGCGCGCTCCATGAGCGTCAGGCCCGGTATGCTCTCCTTCTCTATCGCCGCCTTATCGATATCCGCCATCTCGGCCGGCGTGACAACCCTCAACCTGCTCGACCCCCAACTATCCCGCTTTGATAAATGCTATTCTTGCTCAGTGGAGCGTGCATTACCTCTTGCCGATTCTATCAACACTCGCCCGATCTTACAGTTCACTTCTATGCAATACGTCATGAATATAAAAAGTATCGCCTTGAATGGTGCCGGCAGCCCGATAGTCTCCGATTCTGAGCCGATACATGGGAGGCCTTGCGCCAGACAGTCGCTTCGCGTCATTGGCCAACAACTCCGGCTTTCCCTCGTACTCCTTGAGCTTGCTCAATATGCGGGACCTCGTGTGCGGTTCGAATTTCTTGATTCTCTTCCACCCGGTATCTGTGATTTCGATTCTTCGCGGGACGGCCATCTAGCGACCGAGTTCTTCTTCTGTCTCTTCTATCAATTCATCGACAGCGAACGTCCTTCCTTTTTCGATATCCCTCAATCCCTTTCTTATGGCTTCCTTTACTCTGGGGCTGTGAGCGATCAAGAAGTCCTCCACCTCTTCCGGTTCAAGGGGAATCATCGCTGCAAGAGGTCGACCGTTGCTTGTGATGATAAGCGGTCCCTCAGAGCGGACCCTGCGGATGTATTCCGAAGTTCTGTTCTTCAATTCTCTAATTCCCACTGTGATCATGATGCCTCCAACTGTAGCGACAATTGTAGCTACATAATATTACCCGGTTATCAGGCTCTTGTCAAAGAATATTCCCGGTTTACGACCCGACCTATCTTCTTTAGGCCGGGCTCTCAGCCCGGTTTACGACCCGACCTGAGAGGTCGGGCTAAAGCTCTTGATACACCGGTGCGGGTTGTCACAAGATAACACCCCGCTAGCAGGGCGATCCCCATCACGATGAAGACAGAAATAGAAGTGGCGGGCGACGGCAGTAGGTTGCGCACGAGGAGGCTCAGCGACCCCGGGATGATGATGAGAACGGCGGCAAGGAGACAGAAAACGGCTACCACGCCCATGGATATGCCCAGCGCCATAAACGCGCGGCGCCAGTTGTCACGCTTGGAGAACGGAAGCGGCGGCGTGTAGAAGAGCCCTGCCGCGGTCAGGGCGAACCCGATTAAAAGCCGCACTGAGCTGTTATAAAGGAGATGTCCCAGGTAGTATCCTACATGCTTGACAGCGGGCACCGTTCCTGCACCGGGCCCCACGAAATCGGACGCCGTGCGTATTATCTCGATCAGCGCTATCAGCAATATAGCGCAGCCCAGCATCGATAGTAGAGCGGGGAGGACGACCCTGGCGGCACCGTGCTCAGCCTCGCGTTCCGGCTCTTCCTCAGGTTCGACCGATGTCTTCCCCGGAGGCTCCGTTTCCTGGACAACACCGGCGGATACCTCGTCAGCGACAGAGCGGATCGGAGGTCGAGCCCCCGCTGCTGCATGCCCTTCATCCACGAGCGGAACGCCGCAGTGGTGACATACCTCGCAGCCGCATTTCTGCTCCCGACCGCACTGTGGGCAGTACGCCATGACAATCGGTCTCGCTATCTCAAGGGCTCATTCAACCGTTACCGTCTTGGCCAGGTTCCTCGGCTGGTCGACGTTGCATCCACGGAGCTTCGCGATGTGATAGGCGAGGAGCTGGAGGTGTATCACGGTAAGCATCGGGTAGAGCACCTCGAGGGTCTCGGGAACGAAGAGCACATCGTCGCATATCCCCGTTATCTCATCGTCACCCCGGGTGGCAATCGCCATCACCGGCGCCCCACGCGCTTTCACTTCCTCGATGTTGCTTATCATCTTCTCGTAAACCGAATCGAGGGAGGCTACCGCGACGACAGGCACGCCGTCGTCGAGAAGCGCGATGGGCCCGTGCTTCATCTCTCCGGCGGGCTGCCCCTCGGCGTGTATGTAGGAAATCTCCTTCAGCTTGAGCGCCCCTTCCATCGCAACGGGATAGCCGAAGCCCCGACCGAGGAAGAGGAAATCCTCCGCGCCGTGATACTTCTCCGCGCAGGCGGCCACCGGGCCGCTGTCCGCGAGCACCTCTTCCATCTTCGCGGGCATCGCCCTGAGCTCTTCGACGTTCTTCATGTACCTCTCGTCGCTCAGCACCCCGCGAAGCCTCCCGATATAAAGGGCGAGCAAGTACATCGCCGCCATCTGGGAGGTGAATGTCTTTGTCGCGGCCACACCGATCTCAGGCCCGGCGTGGGTGTAGATCGCGCCGCTTGATTCCCTGGTCATCTGGCTCCCAACAACGTTCACGACCGCAACAACCGAAGCGCCACGCCTGCGTGCCTCTCTTACCCCCGCGAGAGTGTCGGCGGTCTCTCCGGACTGGCTTATCGCGACCACGAGGTCGTCGGGGGTGACGACCAGGTTCCGGGAGCGGAACTCCGAGGCTATCTCGATCTCACAGGGTAGCTCCGCCCACCGCTCGAACAGGTATTTCGAGAGGAGGCCCGCGTGGAAGGAGGTGCCGCAGGCCACGACCACTATGCGACGCAGCCCTTTCGCGGTAGCCGGGTCGAGGGCGAGTTCCTCGGCCGAAATCCTGCCCGAGGAATCAAACTTATCTCCGAGTGTATCCGCAACCGCCCTCGGCTGCTCGTATATCTCCTTGAGCATGAAGTCGGGGTAGCCGCCCTTCTCAGCAGCGTCGATGTCCCACTCGACCACGGAGACCTCGTGTGAGACCTCCCGACCGTCTAGGTCCGTTATCCGGTAGCTGTCCCCGTTGACCGATAGCACCTCGTCGTCCTCCAGATAAACGACCCGGCGGGTCTTCGCGAGGAACGCCGGGACCCCGGAAGCTATGAAATACTCGCCATCCCCGAGCCCGAGAGCCATCGGGCTCCCCCTCCTCGCCGCGACTATCACACCCGGCTCTTCGCAGTGAACCGCCACGACCGCGAAGGAGCCTTCGACCCTCTTGAGGCCGTCGCGCATCGCTTGCGCCAGGTCCCCCCTGTAGTGCTCCTCCAGAAGGTGGGCGAGCGTCTCGGAGTCGGTCTGAGATGAAAAGGTGTGACCGTTTTCAGCCAGTTCGGCTCGAAGCTGAAGGAAATTCTCGATTATGCCGTTGTGGACGATCGCGATGTCGCCATTGCAGTCGAGGTGAGGATGCGCGTTCTCCATCGTCGGTGCGCCGTGGGTCGCCCAGCGTGTGTGGCCGACACCTACCATACCCGGAAGGTCTACGCCCTCGAGGGCGCGCTCGAGCGAATCGAGGTTGCCGACCGAATGGATGCAGCCGAGCTCCCTGTCGGGAGAGATCATGCAGAGGCCCGCCGAGTCGTAGCCCCGGTACTCGAGCCTGCGAAGCCCCTCGAAAAGTATCGACTTCGCTTCACTTTGTCCGAGATAACCAACGATTCCACACATGATTCAAGTGGACCTTAATTCTACATCAGTGGTCGAGTTCCCTTGCGATGGCGTCGGCGATACTCCGGGCGACCTCATTGGCTTTATCGGCGCTGGGAGCCTCGACCATTACCCTCTCGACCGGTTCCGTGCCCGAGGACCTCACTACGATTCTCCCGTCCTTGCCGAGATCCTCCTCGTACTTGCGGATGGTCTCCCAGACTGCCATGCCCGGCTCCAGCCTGCGCCCCGAGTGCGACTTCACATTGACGAGCACCTGCGGGAACTTGTTCATTACCCTCGAAAGCTCCGAGAGGGGCCGGCCGGTGTCCTTAACCATGCCAGCTACGAGGAGCGCGGTGAGCGTACCGTCCCCGGTCGTCGCATGCTCCCTGAATATTATGTGGCCCGACTGCTCTCCACCGACCATGGCCCCGGTCGACTCCATCTCCTCGAGAACGTAGCGGTCCCCCACCTGGGTCTGCCTGTATTCTATCCCGAGCTCTTCGAGCGTGCGACAAAGCCCAAGGTTGCTCATGACCGTCGTCACAATGAGCGGCGGTTCAAGCAGGTCGCGTTCCTTCAGATACTTTGCCACACTTGCCATGATGTAATCCCCGTCCCTGACCTCCCCCGTCTCGTCAACGCACATGCATCTGTCACCGTCCCCGTCGAGGGCGAAACCCAGGTCGGCCTTCATGCCGGTGGTAAGCTGGGCTAGGCGCTCGGGATGGGTCGAGCCGCACTCGAGGTTTATGTTATACCCGTCCGGCTCTGTGCCAATCGTCTCGACCTTCGCACCCAGGCTTTCAAACGCAAAGGGGCTGACCCGGTAGGTCGCACCGTTCGCGCAGTCTAGAGCTATCTTGAAGCCGTCCAGGTCAAAGTTGACGGAGCCGAGAAGGTGGTCTACGTAGCGACGCTCCGCGCCCGCGATCCTGGTCGCCTCCCCAACAGGTCCGCCTTCCTCCGATACTTCAAGGCCTTCGAACTCGACCTCGATCGCCTTCTCGGTCTCATCCGGCATCTTTAGGCCTCCGGCGCTGAAGAACTTTATCCCGTTGTCCTCGTAAGGGTTGTGGGAAGCAGATATCACCGCGCCGATGTCGGCCTCGAGCTCCTCGGTAAGGTAAGCTACGGCGGGGGTCGGGACAACGTTGACCAGCAGGACCTCGGCCTCCTCCGCGAGCATCCCGGAGATGAGCGCCGATTCCAGCATCTGGCCTGAGATCCGCGTGTCGCGTCCGACCACCACGCGCCGCCCGCTCCCGCCGAGCGCCCTCACCACCGCCCTCCCGAGCCGGAGCGCGAGCTCCGGGGTGAGGTCCCGGTTCGCCTTCCCCCTGACGCCGTCTGTTCCGAAGTAGTTCCTCAAAACACCTCCGAAGCCTTATCGTCGGAATATATCATAACTCTGAAATGTCGGTCAGCATGAATCGGTTGCGGCATGAGAACGATCGGGGAAGCAAAACAGGAACCCCGCGCCGGCTCTAGCGCTTGGAGAACTGGGGCTTCTTTCGGGCGCTCTTGAGCCCGTACTTCTTCCTTTCCTTCATACGGGGGTCCCTGGTCAGGAAACCGGCCTTCTTCAAGTCGTTTCGCAGTGATTCGTCCGCGTCGACGAGCGCGCGAGCTATGCCGAGGCGCACTGCACCCGCCTGGCCCGAGACACCGCCGCCGTTGAGCCTGACCATCACGTCGTAGTTGTCCTTGGCCTCGAGGTGCACGAGCGGAGCGAGGACATCTATGCGGTGGCGCCTGTTCGGGAAGTATTCCTCGAGAGCCCGGCCGTTCACCTTGAACTCACCGGAGCCGGGGGCTATGTATACCCGTGCTATGGACTCCTTGCGCCTGCCGGTCCCCCTGGAGTAATTATCCGCCAATTGCCCTACCTTCCTAATGTGAGCGGCTGTGGATTCTGAGCTCCGTGCGGGTGCTCGCTGCCCGCATAGACGTAAAGCTTCTTTATCATAGCACGGCCTAGGCGATTCTTCGGCAGCATCCCGCGTACCGCGCGCCTGATGACCTCTTCAGGCCTTCGATTCATGAGATCCGAGTAAGGCGTCCCCTTCAGCCCACCCGGGTAGCCGCTGTGGTGGTAGTACTTCTTCTTCTCTTCCTTGCCGCCCGTCACCGCTACCTTCTCCGCGTTTATGACCACGACGCAGTCGCCGGTGTCCATGCTCGGAGTGTAGATCGGCTTGTTCTTGCCACGCAGTATCGTCGCGATCTCGCTCGCGAGCCTGCCGAGGACCTGCCCGTCAGCATCGACCAGTAACCATTCCCGTTTGATGTCAGCTGGCTTCGCCGAGTATGTATTCTTCGTCAGCTTCAAATTAGCCATTTGCACCCTGTGAAAGTAATAGCGCTCCTCGCAAAAATGACGCCCACCCGGGCGCCAGAACGCACGTTGATGATAGGTTAAGGGCCGCAGGGTGTCAAGAAAACGCATTGACTCACAATAAAAGTACTCCAAACGGATTATCGGTCGTACTTAATAAACAGACCGACGCGCTCTCAGTGGTTCTCGAAGTAGTCGTCTATACCGCTCACGATTGCCGACGCGACCCTGTCCTGGCCCGAGGGGTTGTTGCGGGCCATGGAGGGGTCGTTCTCGATCAGGACCACCGGAACTTTCGAGAGGACCGAGCCGACGAAGGCGGGCCCCGTGTTGTTGGAGGTTCCGCCCATGTCGTTCATCTTCCTGGTGACCCCAACGGTCTTTAGGAACGGGAACAGCGCGTTGGCGAGCTCGGCGCTCCCCCTGGCGACTGTCGGGTCCACATAGACCGCCTTGTCACCGTGCTGCTTGTACTGGCCTTCCCCCGGGAAGAGGAGGGCGTGAAGGTTCGGGTCGTAATGGAGCCGAACGACGATTGAGCAAGTGTTGCCGATGTCGGCCCTCGTCCTCAGGTTCGCATTCGCATTAGCGCTATCCTTTGTCAGCCGGACCGTGTACCCCGCCTGCTCGAGCTTCGCCTTCAACTTCTGCCCTAGATCCCACATCGCCTGGATTTCCCCGGATGCGCCGCTGTTGTCCGCGACATCGAGCCCCGTAGCGGGGTCTATGACGCTCGTCGCTCCAGGCCCTGAATGGCCGGGGTCGACGCAGACGGAGCGGCCGCCCGCGGTGGTCGTAACGGGTTGCGTCTGCTCGTCCGCCGCCGACTGGTCCTGCTGGGCAGCCTCGCCGTTTGCAGCCGAGTTTCCAGGCTGTCCCGCGGTTGCTTCCTCCTCTGAAGCCTCGGGGATCTCCACAAGGCCCTTCAGGCGAACGGTCACAAGCTCGCCCTTCTCGGCCGTGGTGCCGCCCTTCGGGTCCTGCTCCTCGACCTTCTTCTTGTCCAGGTCGTTCACGTTCGAGTAGTCCTGGTTCGAGTCTATTTCGATATCGAAACCGGCCGACTCCATCTTCTCCCTGGCCTCGCGGTAGGTCTTACCGACCACGTTCGGTATTTTCGGACCTCCGCCGCCCCTCGAGAGCAGCAGGAACAATCCTGCGACCAGGGCAAGAGCGACAAGCATGCCTGCGACCATAAGGAGAGTGTTCATTCGCTCACGGGTAGTCCGAGACCTTTTCTTGGGCAGGAGGTCGCTCTCGTATTCGTCTTCCGGCTCGAAAAAGTCCCTGTCCAATCGCCTCACCATAACTCAAAAGTTTTCAGTCTTTAACAATTATAACATCAGATCGAGGACCCAATCTGATGCGGGCACGGTCAGATATAATAGAAAACCGTGATAAGGAAGCCTGCCATTCGAAAGCATTATAGTCCTTACCTTTGCAGACCGTTTGTTTTGCTTCTGCTAGTATTTCTTGTTGTTTCTCTTTTCTCCTCAGTCATAACAGGATGCGGCCAGGCCGTAAAGACAAAGGAGCCAGTATCCGAAGAAACGATACGGGAAACCGAAATCGCCGAATCGGCGGTTGTGGAACCACTGCCAGCCGTGGAGAAGACGGCCGCCTCGCAACCGCCGCACCCGCCGCAGGTCGTCGGGTTCGACGCCGCGCAGGTGATGTCGCACGTCTCATACCTGGCCGACACTATCGGACCGCGCGAGGAAGCAACTGCAGGCGAGGCGCAGGCGGCTCAGTACATACAGGACCGCCTGACGGAATATGGCTATAGCCCGGTGCAGCAGGTCGTCCCTGTTCCGGCAGCCGGCGGCAACTCGCTGAACGTTATCGCGTCCCTTCCCGGTGGGCAGAAACCCGAGTACAAGATAGTCGTAGGCGCCCACATGGATACGAAGAGCAAGAGCGGGCCGAGTCCCGGCGCGAACGACAATGCGACGGGCTGCGCGGTCGTGCTCGAGCTGGCCAGAGTCCTTTCGAGCAACAGGCGAAACGTGCCGACCGTCGAGTTCGTCTTCTTCGGAGGGGAGGAGGTTGCCCCGGGTGGCGGGCAGGACGACCATCACTTCGGCTCGAGGCAGTACGTTGCGGGCCTCACGCCAGAGGCAAAGAGTTCGATACGCGGGATGGTCTCCGTCGACATGGTCGGCTTCGGCCCCTCCTTCCTCGTCCGCAACATGAAAAAGGCGCCCCAGACGCTGGTCAATCTATTACTCGAGTGCGGCAAGGCGAGGGGTCTTTCGTATCTAGGGGACACCGGCACGTTCGGCCTGAGCGACCACGAGCCGTTCGAGCGGGCGGGGATCCCCTCGGCCTGGATCGAGTATCGAAACGACGAACGCATACACGGCCCCGGCGACACCTCGGCACACATCGACCCTTCAAAGGTCGACAATACCGGGCAGTTCCTCCAGAACTTCTTCGAGGAGCACCTGACACCGGAGAGGCTTGGTTCGCTTCTGTAATATAATTATCCAAGGGGTGGTCTTTATGACCAGCGTCTGTCCCAACTGCGGAAAGGAGACCGGAGGCAGCAGGTTCTGCCCGCATTGCGGGGTCCAGGTGCGGCAGGCAGTCCCGCCACCGGTCGTGCCACCTGCACAAACCACTCCGTACGCCGCGGTTCCCGCCCAGCCGAAGAAACACACCGGACTCTGGATCGCCGTCGCGCTTCTAGCACTCGTCATCGTGGCTGCCGCCATCGTTGTGCCGCTCTTGCTGCTGCGCGGCGGCGAGGTCGAGGTCAAGATAGCAAGCCCTTCTCAGAGCCAGAAGATCAAGTCGGCGAACATGGACGTCTCGGTCGATGTGACCAACCAGGGCGACGTGGGTTGGGTCTCGATCTACGTTGACGGGGTAATACAGGACGCGGTCAAGAAACCTCCATTTGAAGCGAGTATCCCCACCGGCGAGCCCGGCATGCACGGCCTCAAAGCCACCGCGTATGACCGGAACGGCAAAATGCTCGCCGAGGATAAAACGAGCTACTGGAGTGTGCCTGAGGAGAACGGCGGAGAGGACGAGACCGAGCTGGGCACCGAACAGTACAAGAAGGCGGTTGCCGCACAGGTTAACGAAGCCAGCGTCCTCGACGCGCGCATAAAGAACGCGGCCAACCAGATAAACAACCAGCTTTCAAAGAAGTACATAAGCGCGTCACTTGTCACCGACGTGCAGGCGCTGTACAACAGGACGGTCTCGTTGCTTAACACCGTTCAAGGACTGAAACCCCCGGCGGACATGGCTGACATCCAGTCCCAGTTCCTGCAGATATGCCAGTACCTGAAGACGAGGGCGGACGCGCTCGTCAAGGGTGCCGAGGCGTTCAATGCGGGTGGTGACTACATGGCCGAGTTCGACAAAGGAGCCAACGCCAAAAGCGCTTTCGAGAAGGCCTGGCCCGTATTCCTGAACGCCTGCCGGGCCAGGGGGATCAACGTCTAGGATGTTTAGGCCGGGCTTAATATTTGGGCCGGGCTTAATGGTAGGCTATCTCCCACAGGAACAGTCCCTGCGCGGGTAACGGCTCGACGCAGGGACCAGTACCACCGCCAAGATGTGACTCAAGCGCAGAAAGGCTCATACGTCCGGAACCCACGGACAAAACAGCCCCACCCATTATCCTAACCATCTTGTAGAGGAACGATTCGGCGCGGACGCTGAAGTAGAAGAGTCCAGGTAAAGGTTCGACGATCTCGCACCGCAGAACCTTCCGTACCGTGGGTTTTTCTTCTGAGCCCACCCTGAATGCGGAGAAGTCGTGCTCTCCCTCGAAGAACGAACACGCCTCCTTCATCGATCCTATATCGAGCTCACCCGGGAAGTGATATGCGAAATCCTCGAGGAGGGGCGAGGGTGCCGGTCTGTTCAATACCAGATATCGGTATTCACGCGAGACCGCATCTCGGCGCGGGTCGAAATCAGGCGCGACCTCTCTGATGGCGGTAATCGATATGCCCCGAGGAAGCAGTGCGTTCAGGCCCCTGAGCGCCTTCCCGATATCGACTTTTTCGGAAAGGTCGAACGCGGCCGCCTGCCCGAGGGCATGCACCCCCGCGTCGGTCCTGCCGGCGCCCAGAGTGCGTACCTCCTGCCCCGTGTAAGTCAGAATAGCTCTGTCGAGTGCGCCCTGGACCGTGGGCAGCCCGGGCTGCTTCTGAAATCCGTGGAAGGGCGTCCCCTTGTACTCAAGCGTTACCAGGTACCTGGTCAAGTTCATCCTCCACTGACACAATCGGTGCCAGGCACCGATGTTGTCATTTCGACCCCACTCTTTTCTCGATTATGGATTCGAGGGAAGAGTATCCGACTATCCCGCGGTCCAGCATGCCCATAGCGTTCCTGAGGTTGCCCACGAGCGCGGGGTCCTCGGACACCTCCGCGATCTGGCGAAGAAGGTCGATGACCTGCTTCATCGTACGGACCATGTCCCCGACCGATCTGTCGGGAAAGAGAGAAAGCATCTCCTCGAGCTCCGCGCCCCCGGCCCACAGGTAGGCCGCCTGGCCGAAGCCTGTATCGATCGAGCCCAGAAGGTCGAGGCCCCTTTCCTCCTCGGCCGTCTTTATTTCCACCTCGATTATCTCGAGCTCCTCCAGGGCGTCGCCCAGCGGCCCTTCAAGGTATTCCGCCCCGGCGCCTGAACGCCTGCTCTGCTCGCTCTCCCCCTCGCGCGACTCGTAGATGAACCAGGACGCGAGCGCGGCGAGCTCCGCGGGAGAAAGCCTGCTCAGAAGCCCCTGCGCCAGGGCTTCAACGAGTAGCAGGTCGCACTCGTTGTAGATGCGCCGGAGGACGGCTCCCTTCGGCTCTACGTCCTCTCCCGCCATGAAGCCGAACTCGTCAAGCAGGTCTACAACGTCGTTAAGGTGCTTCGATACCAGGTCGTGTCCTGTGTCGCGCTCTTTCTTGGACGACTTCATCTGGCGTTCTATCCTCTCGACCCTGCGGGCGGCCTCGAGACATCGTTCGCGGTGCTGGCAGTCCCTGCATGGGTTTTTCTCCAGCTCCTCTTTGACCCTCGAGGCCTCACGGGCGACCGACTGCTCTTCCACAGTCTGCGAGGGCGCAACCTCGACCCTGGCACCTTTTCCCAGTGACTCCATCTTCGCGCCGACCGACCGCCTGACTTTCCTGGTGGGCGACTCTATCTTTTCGACGCTGACGTTTCCTACGACCTGCGGAGGCTGTACCAGCGAGCGCTCGTGCAGCCTCCGGTAACGCCCGTCCGCGTCAACCACCAGGATGCCGCTCTCCGCCCGGCGCCCGTGCGACTTCTTGACAACCGCGACCGTTCTTCTGGAGCCGCGGTGGCTCGCGACAAACACATCGCCAGGCCGGAGCCGAGAGAAGGCCTCGCGAATCTCCCGGTTCCGCCTGTCCTTCGAAAGGCTCGCTCCCTGTCTCTGGACACCCGCCAGCTCACGCACCTGCCGGCGGTAAACTGTGGCGTCGCCGCCCTCCGCGCAACGGCTCGCGTCGAGTTCGCGCTCGAAGTCCTCCTCGAGCGACTCGAGCTTCGCCTCGAGGGTCACGACCCGGCGGTCCGCCGCGTACTGCGCGAACGAGAGGTTCGTGAGCCTCTGTGCCTCCGCTAGGTCGTGCTCGGCCAGGATGTTCACCGCCATATTGTACGAGACCTGGAAGCTCGAGACCACAGAGCTCGGCTCCCTTTTTACCAGGGACCTGACCTGGTCGAGGCTGAAGAAATCTTGATACAGGACGACGGCGTAGCCGACCTCGTCGATCCCGCGCCTGCCCGCCCTTCCGGTCAGCTGCTTGTACTCGCCAGGCGTCAGGGGGCGGTGCTTTTCTCCCGTCCACTTCGATAGAGACTCTATGACCACCGTGCGGGCCGGCATGTTTATCCCGAGCGAAAGGGTCTCCGTGGCGAACACGACCTTGAGCTGTCCTCCCGCGAAAAGCTCCTCCACGGCCTCCTTGAAAAGCGGGAGAGCACCCGCGTGGTGCGACGAGACCCCCGCCATCAGGGCCGAGCGGAACCCGTTATAGTCGAGGCAGTCAAGGTCGGCCGGAGAAAGCGCTGTGACCTTCTCGTCGAGGAACCGCGCGATACCCGCGGAGTCCTCGCGGCTAACGAGGCCGGAGCCTTCCGTGAGCCACATCGAGACGGAGTCATCGCAGGCGGCGCGCGAAAACAGGAAGTAGATGGCCGGCAGCATCTCCTGCCGCTCGAGCTCTTTTATGACGTCCGTCCTGAGAGGCGCCAGGCCTGCGCCCCTCTTCCTGCGGCGCCTTCCGTCCCGGGCGGCTCGTGCCTTCTTCAGAAGCTCCAGCTGGTCGAGCACCACTCGCGGCAGGTTCTTGGCGAACAGCGGCACCAGGGCG
>JAENXM010000225.1 GCA_016649525.1 Actinomycetota bacterium | reverse complement strand
GCCAGAATCATCTCGGGCATCATCTCTACGACCTTGGCCTCGATCGAGTGCAGGTATACATCGGCTCCCGTCGCCTCGGCGACATCCGCGGCCCCCACCAGGTGATCGGGGTGGCCGTGGGTCAGCAGCACCGCCTCGAGACCCAGGCCCTCCTTTCGGATAAAATCGAGGATGAGCTCTGTGTTCAGCCCGGCATCGACGAGGACCGCCTTGTCTGCATCGTCCTCCCAGACCAGGTAGCTGTTCGTCCCGAACGTGAAGTCGGTGAAAGTCTCTACGTTCAAAAATACCTCCCTGATAGTGCTCTGGAGAATCTATACTAAATCATCGTGTGACCACAGACCGTTATCTCAAGAGTTTAGCCAGTTTATCGAATCCGCCGCAACAGCGGGCCGGGCGGGTCACTGCAGCGGGCCGAGCTCGATAACGTTTACTTCGGGGCTTACGAGGCTGTCGTAGCGGTCCGTGCACGTAAGGAGGATAACCTGCTGTTCTCTCGCAGTGTCGATAAGGAGCTCCCACAGCAACCGCAAGCGTTCATCGTCGAAGTATGAGAACGAGTCGTCGAAGATGAGCGGCGGCCTGCGCCCCTCTGATAGAAGTTCCACGAGCCTGAGCCTGGACGCAAGGTACAGCTGGCTCACTGTCCCCTTGCTCAAGGTAGAAAGTATCTCGTCCGCGGGGATCATGTCGCCTTTCTCCTTCGAGTAAACCGAGATGCCCAGGTCGCTCTCGCTTACCTCAACGGTATCGTAGCGGCCCCCGGTCAAGGAATTGAAGGTCTCACCAACGCTTTCGGCGAGAAGCGGCACCGCGGGCGAGAGAAGTGATTCCTTCGTTTTGTCCATGGCCTCTAGGGCCAGCGCATCGATCCGAAGCCGCCTTCGCGCCCTTTCCTCCTCCTCGGAAAGCCAGGAGATATTCTCCTCGAGCTCTATCGCCTCCTCGGGGTCGGCATACGAGTGTTCCAGGTGGAATGAAATGCCCTGCCTCTCTTTATCGAGGTCCGCGACCTCCTCCTCGAGAGAACCGACCAACCTGGTGAGCCTGTCGAGTTCCACCGCCTCGACCTTGAACGGCTCCAGGCCCCGCGTCTCCGTCTCGTACGCCGCAGCCTCGAGGGATGCTTCGCGCCGCTCCTCCTCGACCTCTTCCGCAGTCCGGCCCCCCAGAAGCGCGCCGAGTCCCGCCGCCGCTCTTTCCCTCTCCGCAAGCTTCGCCTTGTAAGAGGCGAGGGAGTCGAGAAACGATTCCGAATCCTCGAACCCGAGGGAATCAAGTACTTTTTTCTGCCGGGATTCGAGTGCCTTCATCTCCTCCTCGGTACTCTTGACCCGCTCTTCGATGAGCCTTTCCGCACCACCGGAAAGCGACCCGGAGGCGCTCCAGAGAAGGTAGACCCCGGCCAGGAGCTTGACGGCGCCAAGCGCGACGAGCAGGAAAAGAATGGAGTTGATCATGCCGAGCACCACACCGAGCGCGATGACGACCGCCCCGGCACCAACCGCGGCCCATCCCCACTGTGCGCGCCTCCTCGAACCGGCTTCGTCTTTTCCGGTCACCTTACCGCCTGCAAGGCCGTCGCGCACCTGCGCCAGGGACTTGATGCGCTCCGCCTCCTCGACAATGGTCTCCTCCGCGGAAGAGTCCAGGTTCGCGAATCCGGGGAAATCCTTTTTGATCTCCTCGTCGACCTTTTCAAGCTTTGACCGGGCTTCCTTGACCCTGTCCGCCGCGGCGAAACGGCCGCGCGCTTCCCCACTTTTCCTCCGGAGCTCGAGGAGGCGCATGTTCCTGTCGACCAGCGACCGCCCCTCTTCCAGGTCTTTTCGCCTCTCCCCGATGAGCCCCCCGACCTCGGCCAGCCTTGCGCGCTTTTCCTCCAGCCCGGAAACCGCTTCCGAAACCTCCGCCTGGCGTTCGGTCAACCTCCGGCGCTCTTCCTGCAGACGCAGGATAGTCCCCGGGCTGCCGGCCGGGTGTTCAAGGCCTCGCTTCAGCTCATCGATCTGTCCCGAGAGCTCTTTAATGGCATTGTCAACGACCTCGCTCTCCCTGGCGCCGACAACGAGCTCGCGGAGCATCGAGGCAAGTTTCTGAGCCCCCGACTTTTCCTCAGCGAGTTTCACCATCTGGTCGTGTGTCACGCAGGCCGTGCGAAGGTAATGGGCGGAATCACTGAAGCCGAGAAAACCGGATATCTTTTCCTGCACGGCCTTCGGGGTACTGAGCTCCGTGCCTCCCTCCAGGTCCTCGAGCAATGCCTTCGCGCTCGCGAAGTCCTTCACCAGGCGGTAGCTCGAGCCCTCGTGCGTGAACTCGATCTCGATAACCGGTTCCTCCCCGGCGCTCCAGCGCCGGGCCGACCGAAGAGCCTTGTTCCTGGCACCGGGCTTCTCGAAGAGGCAGGCGACCATGGCGTTCACGATGCTCGACTTCCCCGACTCGTTCGGTCCGCGCACCAGGTTCATGCCGGGCGAGAACCGGAAGTCCGCTTCGGAGAAAAGGCGGAAATTAGAAACATGCAGGCGGAGTATCTGCACTAGGCCCTCCCCTCGGTGAGCCAGGAGAGCCCGAGCCGCATCGCTTCCAGTATCTCCTCCCGCTCGGACTCCGAAGCCCCCCCGAGCCTTTCCTCGAGAACGCGCAGGTAGGCGCCGGCCGCTGAATCAGCCGGGTAGTCCTCCGGGTCAACCGTCTCCGGTGCCGGAAGCGAGCCGTCTGACACCTCGATTGAGAAGAAGAGGTCGGATAGCTCGCCGACAAGCTCGCCGACATCGGGGTAACCCAGGGGCCTGGCGCCCTGGACGTTAAGCTTTACGACCATGTCGGGGTCGGCTCTTTGCTCCAGGGCAGATTTGAGCCTCGAGGCCGAATCGATATCCTCCGCCCGAAGCACCACCTCTTCGTAACTCCTCCGGCCTACCCGCACCTTCCTGGCCTCGACTCCCCCGTCGAACTCGACGATAAGGACGTTCCCGAAATCTCCCTTTTGCGCGCGCACCATCTCCGGGCTTCCCGAATAAAAGGCCTTTGTCGTTCCCGCCGAGCGCTCGGACGTCCCGTGGATATGCCCGAGCGCGAGGTAGTCGAGCCCGCTGGACGCGATCTGCTCCGCGGTCACGACGTAGGTGTCCTCCGCGATGTCCGGTCTGTCGTAGTTCGCGTGCAGCAGGCCCACATTCCAGCGGCTCTCGCTCCCGGGAGCGAAGCCCTCGAGCGGGTACATGTTCTCAAAAGGCTTCATGTTGGCGTTGCCCCAGACAGTGCAGTCCAGAGCGGGTAAACGGACCGGGGTTATCTCTTCGCTTTTGAAGACG
>JAENXM010000065.1 GCA_016649525.1 Actinomycetota bacterium | reverse complement strand
CCTGGGTCCTCCGTCGGTCAGCATGAGCCCCCCGTACAGTACGCCCCGGTAAGGGACACCCTCCTCCGCCATCGCCCGGACCGTCGCGTCCATCACTTTCTCGTGTATCTCTGACTCTGTGGCGCCATCCAACAGCGGCACCGGTGAATATGCGCCCATCCCGCCGGTGTTGGGACCCCGGTCGCCGTCGAGAGCCCTCTTGTGGTCCTGGCTGGGTACCATGTGAGCGGTCGCCGTCCCATCGGAGAGCGATAGTATCGAGACCTCGGGTCCCTCCATGTACTCCTCGACCAGCACCCTGTTCCCCGAGTCACCGAAAACCCTGTCGACCAAACAGTCGGAGAGGGCCTTCACGGCGGTACCGGTGTCCAACGCGATGATCACGCCTTTGCCAGCCGCCAGGCCGTCGGCTTTTACTACTAGCGGGGGGTCGAGGCTCTCTACGTAAGCTTTCGCCTCTTCGAAATCCTCGAATAAACGGGCCCGCCCGTTCGGGATGCCGTGTTTCTCCATCAAGCTCTTCGCGAAGTGCTTGCTCCCCTCGATCCTCGCAGCGCTGCCGCCCGGCCCGAATACCTTGAGCTTCCTCTCCTGGAAGTGGTCTACTATCCCCGCCACGAGCGGCGCCTCGGGTCCCACGACGGTCAGGTCGACCCCTCGCCGGGTCGCGATCTCGGCGAGCGCCGCGGTGTCTTCCACGTCGGCGGGGACGCACTCGCCGATCTCCGCCATACCCGCGTTGCCCGGAACGCAGAGAACGCTTCCGACCATGGGGCTCTGCGCGATCTTCCAGGCGAGCGCGTGCTCCCGGCCGCCGCCTCCGACTACCATTACCTTCATCGGCGCTTTCTCCAGCACCCCGTGGGGCACCGCTTATCCGGTGTCCCCCTCCTGGCCAGGCGGGTCGAACTCATCGAGGTAAAGATAATGCCCCTCCTCCAGCTTCGGGGGCTCTATGCCCTCCTTCATCAGGACCGTCTGGGTCCTCTTCGGACCGACGGATACAACATCGACCGGAACGCCGGCGGACTGCTCCACGAACTCTATGTACTTGAGCGCGGCAGCCGGAAGATCTTCCCTCTTCCTGACATCGGAGATCTCCTCGCCCCACCCGGGTATCTCCAGGTACTCGGGCAGGCACTTGTGGAAGATGGTCTGGTGCGGCGGAAAGTCATGATAGACCTTTCCCTGGTACGAATACCCGACACAGATCTTGATCCGTTCGAACGTGGAAAGGACGTCGAGCTTCGTGAGCGCTATGCATGTCAGCCCGTTGACCCGCGCCGCGTACCTGAGAAGGACCACGTCCAACCAGCCGCACCTTCTCTTCCTGCCGGTTGTGGTCCCGAACTCTGCGCCCCTCTCTCCCATCGTCTCGCCGACTTCGTTCTCCTGCTCGGTCGGGAAGGGCCCGTAACCGACACGGGTCACGTAAGCCTTCGCCACACCGATTATCTTCTCGACGTGGTGCGGCCCCACCCCTGTGCCGGTGAACACGCCGCCTATCGTTGGCGAGGAGGAGGTCACGAAAGGATACGTCCCGTGATCAAGGTCCAGGAACGTACCCTGCGCGCCCTCAAAAAGGACCTTCTTCCCCTCCTCGAGCGCGCGCTCCAACAAAAGTGAGGTGTCGTCGATGTGGGGCGCCAGCCGCTCCGCATAACCCATGTACTCTTTGACGATCTCATCCGCGTCAAAGGGCTCCTGGCCGAAAGCCTTGGACAGGATAGCGTTCTTCCGCTCGAGCGCGCTCTCGAGCTTCGTCCGGAATATCTTCTCGTCGAGCAGGTCCTGCAAACGCAGGCCCATCCGCTCCGCTTTGTCCGAGTAGGCCGGGCCGATGCCGCGATGTGTCGTCCCCAGCTTGGACTTGCCGAGGCTTACTTCGCCGAGCCGGTCCAGTGCGAGGTGGTAGGGCATAACCAGGTGCGCGTTACAGCTTATCCGGAGCTTCCCGGTCGAGATGCCCCGCCTGTGAAGGTTGTCCATCTCCTCGAGGAGCACCTTGGGGTTCACGACGACGCCGTTGCCTATCACGGTCGTGATGTGAGGGTACAGGATTCCGGAAGGGATCAGGTGAAGCTTGAACTCGTCGTCGCCGCAGACGATGGTGTGTCCTGCGTTGTTGCCCCCGGAGTATCGGACGACGAAGTCCATCCTGTCCGCCAGGAGGTCCGTTATCTTTCCCTTCCCCTCATCTCCCCACTGGGCCCCGAGCACCACTGTTCCCGGCAAACGACATCACCTTTCCAGGCCGGTGTTTTGATACGATGCCATTCGCATGAACGGCCACCTTACTATATCACCGTTCTTCTCCGGCAGGGACCTTCAAGTTCTCTTTTTTTCCCTCTGAAGAATAGAATCGGCCGCGAGCAGACCTGAGGCCGAGGCCTGCACAAGGCCCCTTGTTATCCCTGCCCCGTCGCCCGCGGCGAACATGTTCGCGACCTCGCTCTCGAGGTTCGGCGTAACACTTATCCTCGATGAGTAGAACTTGACCTCCACCCCGTAGAGCAGGGTGTTCCTCGAAAAGACCCCGGGCACCAGGTCATTCATCGCGCTCAGGGTCTCGAGTATGTCCGACATGTACCTGAAGGGCAGGACAAGCGCAAGGTCGCCGGGCGTTGCGTCAGGCAGCGTGGGCGCCACGGTGCTGCGTGCGATGCGTTTCTCGTCCGAACGCCGGCCGCTCAAGAGGTCGCCCAGACGCTGGACCAGGATCCCGTCGCCCAGCAGGTTCGCGAGCCTCGCGATGTACTTGCCGTAGGCTATCGGCTCCCTGAAGGGCTCTGTGAACTTCTTGTCGACAAGAAGGGCGAAATTGGTATTCTCCGTCCTCTTTTCAGCGAAGGAGTGCCCGTTGACTGTCAGCACGTCGTCGTAGTACTCCTTTATCACTTCGCCCGCGGGATTCATGCAGAAGGTCCGAACGCGGTCCTCCGAGGACTTGGAATAATATATGAGCTTCGGTTCGTACAGATCGTCGGTCAGGGGGGCCATCACGACCGCCGGCACCTCCACCCTCAACCCGATGTCCACCGCGTTGTTCTCGAGGTGAAGACCGAGGTCCGCCGAGAGGCGGTTCACCCAGTCGGCCCCGCTGCGGCCCGGGGCTACTACCAGATACCGGGAGCCGATGCTCCTGCCCTCCCGTGTCCTGACTCCCTTCACAACACCGTCTTTGACCCTGATCCCCTCGACCTCCGTCTCCATGAGTATCTCGACTTTACCCTGGAGTTCCTCGTACATCGCCTTGAGGACGGTCGGGCAGACCTCCGTCCCCATATGCCGGACCCTGGCGGGTACCAGCACGAGGTCGGAGCGGACGGCCCGGCGCGCTATCTCGTTGACCTTCTCCTCGTCGTCGCCGAAGCTCAGATTCGGCGCGCCGAATTCGAGGTAGGTCCCGTCAACCTTCTTTATTAACCTGTCAACCTTACTTCTTGAAACAATATCTGGTAGCCAGCCGCCGATATTGCTGGAGAGCGTTAGCTTGCCGTCGCTGTACGCCCCCGCGCCTCCCCACCCGCTCAACATATTGCACGGAGTGCAGCGTCGGCAGGGTCCGGAAGGGGCCAGGCACTCCCTCTCCTCGATTCCCTTTCCCTTGTCGACAAGCAGTATCTCGAGGTCACCCGCGCGTGAAAGCTCGAGTGCGCAGAAGATGCCGGCAGGGCCGGCACCCACGATGATCACGTCGTAAGTCCTGGGCATGGTACTAACGCCCGCCCTTCCTGCTCCTTATGACAAGATCCGCCGGGGGTCTCCTCGACAGCGCGACCTGGCGCTTGAACTCACGTACTCCATCCAGCATGCTCTCGTGCATCCTGGCCATCTCGCTCTCGAGCACCTGGACCTTTTCCCTCAAGCCCGCTAACTCGTCCTCCATCTCCAGCACCTTGCGAACGCCGGAAAGGTTAAGGCCCTCTCGCTGTGTCAATTCCTGGATGTGCCTGAGACGTGAGATGTCCGCGTTGGAATAGCGGCGCCTGTTCTTCGGGGTGCGCGCCGGGCATAGAAGGCCCTTCCGCTCGTATATTCTCAACGTCTGCGGGTGCACCTCGGCGAGCCTCGCCGCGATGCTTATTATATATAGACCCTGCTCCTGATCCTTTTTCATGGTATCACCCTGCTAGATCGCTCACTTTATGTGGGCCCTGACGTCCTTCGGCTCGACCTCTTCGAGTCCCCTGATGAGTTCTTTTTCCTTCTTCGTCAACTTCTTTGGAACGACGACCTTCACCGTCACGAGCATATCACCGCTGCCCTTTCCCCTGAGCTTCGGAGCCCCCTTACCTTTCAACCTGAAGGTGCGGCCGCCCTCGGTGCCGGCCGGTATCTTCAGCTTGACCCTGCCGTCGATGGTTGGGACCATCACCTCCGTGCCGAGCGCGGCTTCCGGGTAAGTCACCGGAAGCTCCATTGTGATGTTGCTGTTCTTCCTCCCGAAGTACGGGTGCCTGGCGACCTTGGTCACCACGTAGAGGTCGCCGGGCGGCCCCCCGCCGGCTCCCGGCTCGCCCTTCCCCTTGAATTTTATACGAGAGCCGTTTGTCACGCCCGCGGGAATGCGCACCTTGATCTTCTTGGGGCTCCTCACGGAACCGGCGCCCTTACAGGCAGGGCAGGGATTCCTTATGATGGTGCCCCTGCCGCCGCAGTTGGGGCAGGGCCTGCTGATGCCGAACAAACCCTGGTCCTGTGACACGAAACCCCTGCCGCCGCAGGTAGAGCACGTCTCGGGAAGCGTTCCGGGAGCGGACCCCGTACCTTTGCACGTATCGCAGACTGTGCTCCTCGTCATGGTCACGGGGACGTAGACCCCTTTGAGGGAGTCATCAAAGGAGAGGTTCACAGTTACCTCGACATCGTTGCCCCGCTGGCCCCTTCTTCGGCCCGTCTGTGCACCACCCGCTCCGCCGAAAAGGTTGAAGATGTCCCCGAGGTCACCCGTGAAACTGAATCCCTGGGCGCCGCCCGGCATGTCCCCGGATCCATAGAACCCGCCGAAGTCCTGCGGACCGTATCCCGTACCGTATGCACCCGCTCCTCCGAAAAGCCTTCCCGAGTCGTACATAGATCTCTTCTCGTCATCGGTCAAGACCTCGTACGCTTCGGAGACTTCCTTGAACTTGTCTTCGGCTTCCTTGTTGTTCGGGTTCTTGTCGGGATGGTACTTCTGCGCGAGCTTCCGGTAAGCTTTTTTTATGTCGTCCTTTGAAGCATCCTTGCCGACCCCGAGAACCCCGTAATAGTCCTTGCCGTTCAACCTGTATCACATCCGCAACCGGCGCCCCCGCGTGTGAGGCGGCCAATCATCCTCTGCTCTTCACGGGACAGGCGACGTTGACCAGCGCCGGTCGGAGCAGAACACCCTTGAAACGGTAGCCCTTCTGCGTGACCTCGACCACCGTGTCCTCAGGACACTCGTCGGTCTCTATCACCATCATCGCCTCGTGATGCTCCGGGTCGAATAACTCGCCCTCCGGGTCGATGACCTCGAGACCTTCTTTCTCGAGTGTCTCGACCATCTGTCCGAGCACCATCTCGACCCCTTCACGGAGCCCGTTCGAACCGGCCTGGCCCGCAGAATTTTCCACAGCCCTCTCCAGGTTGTCTATGACGGTCAAGAGCTTCTTGACCAGGCCCGCCTCGGCGGTATCCAGGATCCGCGTCTGCTCCTTCAGCATCCTCTTCCGGTAGTTCTCGAACTCCGCCTTGAGCCTGAGGAGTCCGTCCAGCAGTTCCTCTTTCTCATTTGAGAGCTCTTCAATCCTGGATTCAACGGACGCGATGTCCTGCTCGACCTCCACAGCCGCCTCATCCAGAAACTCCGCCGAAAGGTTCTCCTCCTCGCCGACGGCCTTCTTCTCGTCTTTGGCTTTTCTCTCACCGGTCCCTTTACTCATTTCTTGTCCTTGATCCTCAATGTCTTTTCAAGGATAGCGACGGGACAGGATCCCGCCGCGACTCCAACATATCTCCGGCAGAGCGAAGATTCACCTTACTTCTTTTCCTTCTTGGTCTCGACCTCGATAGGAACGCTTTTAGGCTTCTTCGGCTCCACCTTCGGGACGCTGACCTTGAGCACGCCCGATTCGTAGTTCGCCTTTATCGCATCAGCGTCGACATCGGAGGGGAGCCTTACCGAGCGCTGGAACATGCCGTAGGCGCGCTCCACCCGGTGGTAGTTCTCCTCCTTCACCTCTTTCTCGAGCTTGCGCTCGCCCTTGAGGCTCAGCACTCCCTCGTCAACGGACACGTCGATATTCTTGGGGTCGACGCCCGGCAGTTCGGCTTCAACCACGAGGGAGTCCTCGGTCTCGTAGATGTCTACGGCCGGTGCCCAGGCTCCTGCTTGGGCAAGTTCATCAGCGGGACTGCGCAGCCAGCCGCTCCTGAACAGCCGGTTCAGGTCTTCCTGTGCTCCCACGAAAGCGTCGAACGGATCCCATCTTGCAATCGCCATCTCTTACTCCCTCCTTTCGTCGTTCATTGATTCGCACTGCGTTTACTGTCCTGGACGGACAAGGGCCATCCTAGCTCTTCTCCTCGTCCATCACTTCGTAGTCGGCATCTATAACTTCCTCGTCGCCTGAGGAACTACCTGTCTCCGCTTCCCCGGGACCCGGTGTCCCGCCCGCGGCCGAGGCCTGCGCGTAGACCTGCTCGGCCAGCTTGTGAGACGCCTGCACCAGGTTCTCCATCGACGTCTTTATCGCCTGGACGTCCGAACCCTTGAGCGCCTCTTTCACCTCGCCGATAGCGGACTCGATCTTCGCCCTCTCGGAAGCGTCCACCTTGTCGCCGAGTTCCCTCAAGGACTTCTCGGTCGTGTACACCGACTCGTCCGCCCGGTTGCGGGTCTCCGCCTCTTCCCTGCGGCGGCGGTCCTCATCAGCGTGATCGTCCGCGTCCTGCGTCATCTTTTTTATCTCTTCCTCGGTGAGACCGCTGCTCGCGGTTATCGTTATCTTCTGCTCGTTCCCCGTCGCCCTGTCCTTGGCCGACACGTGAACGATCCCGTTGGCGTCGATGTCGAATGTGACCTCGACCTGCGGTATCCCCCGTGGAGCCGGCGGGATCCCGACCAGCTGGAAGCGGCCCAGGGTCTTGTTGAACTCCGCCATCTCGCGCTCACCCTGAAGGACGTGTACCTCGACGCTCGTCTGACCGTCGGCAGCAGTCGTGAATACCTCGCCCTTCCTGGTCGGTATGGTCGTGTTCCTCTCGATGAGCTTCGTGGCCACGCCTCCCAGTGTCTCGATCCCGAGCGAAAGCGGGGTGACGTCCAGCAGCAATACGTCTTTTACCTCGCCCTTCAGAACGCCGGCCTGGATCGCCGCGCCGACCGCGACAACCTCGTCCGGGTTGACTCCCTTGTGGGGCTCCTTTCCACCGGTCAGCTGCCTGACAAGGTCCTGTATGGAAGGCATCCTCGTCGCGCCGCCGACCAGGATCACGTGGTCGATGTCCTTCTGCTCCATGCCGGAGTCCTTCATCGCCTGCTTGAAGGGTCCCACGCACTTGTCGACGAGGTCCGCGGTCATCTTGTTGAAGTCCGAGCGGGAGAGTGTCATGTCAAGGTGCTGCGGGCCCTCCTGTGTCGCGGTGATGAACGGCAGGTTTATGCCCGTCGATGTGGTCGTGGATAGCTCCATCTTCGCCTTTTCCGCCGCTTCCTTGAGCCTCTGAAGCGCCATCTTGTCGTTCCGCAGGTCTATCCCCGTCTTGGCCTTGAAGTCGTCCGCCATCCAATCTATTATCCTCTGGTCCCAGTCGTCACCGCCCAGATGGGTATTCCCGCTTGTCGACTTGACCTCGAATACGCCGCCGCCGATCTCGAGTACGCTTACGTCGAAAGTGCCGCCGCCGAGGTCGAAGACGAGTATCGTCTGCTCTTCCTCCTTGTCGAGACCGTACGCAAGCGACGCCGCGGTCGGCTCGTTGATTATCCTCAATACTTCCAGCCCGGCGATCTTCCCGGCATCCTTTGTCGCCTGCCTCTGGCTGTCGTCAAAGTACGCCGGCGTGGTGATAACCGCCTCGGTGATCTTCTCGCCAAGGTACTCCTCCGCGTCGCTCTTCATCTTCTGGAGGATCATGGCCGAGAGCTCCTGGGGGGTGTACTCCTTATCGTCGATCTTGATCTTCTCCGAGGTGCCCATCTTCCTCTTGATCGAGGTGATGGTCCTCTCCGGGTTTGTGATGGCCTGTCTCTTTGCTACCTGACCGACCAGCCTCTCACCCGTCTTTGAGAACGCGACGACCGACGGGGTCGTCCTGCCGCCCTCTGAATTCGGTATTACTGTAGGCTCACCACCCTCAAGCACGGCCACGCACGAGTTGGTGGTACCGAGGTCAATCCCGATCACTTTTGCCATTTTGCACTCACTCCTTATTTTGATACTGCATACTTAAACGCATTAATATAATATAACTTGAGTCTATCATTGTCAAGTACATTCTCCCCCTTTTCATCACTTTCAGGGGT
>JAENXM010000265.1 GCA_016649525.1 Actinomycetota bacterium | reverse complement strand
CTGGGAGGACCTCGGCCCGGAGGCGGTCTACCGGGTGTTACTCAGGGGCTTCCCTGCGTTAGTCGCGATTGACGCGAGCGGGCGGGACTATATGGCTGAGAGGCATCTCCATTATGGTGGCGAGAAATACTAAAATAGGTACTGAAGTCAACGGATATAAGGCGGCAGGTATGGAGGTACAGGTTGGCTGACACAGACGAGAGTCCGTTGCCCGGTGCCGGAGGACTCTCCGGATTTTTTTTCACCTTCGAGGGCTGCGAGGGCTCGGGCAAGACGACCCAGGTGGAACTGCTCAAGGAATACCTCGCGGGGAGGGGCTTCGAGGTCCTGGTCTCCCGTGAGCCCGGCGGAACGGCCGTCGGCGCACGGATAAGGGAGATCCTCCTCGAGCCGGGGCATGCGGGCATGGAGCCTTTGACCGAGGCACTCCTTTTCGCGGCCGACAGGGCTCAGCAGGTGACCGAGGTCATCCTCCCGGCGATGAGGCGGGGACGGGTCGTGATAGGAGACCGGTTCGTCGACAGCTCGCTTGCCTACCAGGGGGTGGCGAGGGGGCTCGGGCTCGAGGCGGTGGCGAGGCTCAACGAATGGGCTATCGGCGGGCTCGAGCCGACTCTGACCTTCTACCTGGATATGCCGGTGGAGGAAGCCCTGGCGCGTAAATCGGGTGAGGGGCACGACCGCATCGAGGGTGAGCCGGTCGAGTTCCACCGGGCCGTCAGGGAAGCCTATATCATGCTTTCGAAGCTGTACGCCCACCGCGTGGTGGTCATAGACGCGAGGGAAAGCAGGGAGGAGATCCACGCCCGCGTCAAGAGGGAGCTTGGGAGGTTCCTCTAGGATGCTCTGGGATGATGTCGTAGGCCACGGGGCGATCAAGCGCAGCCTCGAGAACGCGGTGGAGCAGGGGCGGGTGAACCACGCGTACCTCTTCTCCGGGCCGTCGGGGGTCGGGAAGTTCATGACCGCCCGGACTTTCGCCGCGGCTATGCTCTGCCCCGAAGGCGGATGCGGCGAGTGCAACGTGTGCAGGCGGGTGGTCGAGGAGAAGCACCCGGACGTGGCGGTCTTACGACCGGCGGGGAAGAACATCCCGGTCGAGGCGATCCGCGCCCTGCGCCTCGACGCGTTCAGGAAACCGACAGAAGCAGACCGGAAGGTCTATATAATCAAGAACGCCGAGAGGATGTGGGACGAGGGCGCTTCAACGCTTCTGAAAGTGCTGGAGGAGCCTCCGGGCAACACCGTGTTCATACTGGTCACGGCCAACCCCGAGGGGGTGCTTCCAACCATCCGCTCGCGCTGTCAGCGGATCAACTTCTCGCTGGTGCCCGCCGGGGAGCTTCGTGACTACCTGGTTGAGCGAAAGGGAGTATCGGCCGAGAAAGCCGAGCTCGTGGCGAGGCTGACCGGCGGTGTCCTGGGGAGGGCCCTCGACTGGTGCGACGATCCGTCAAGGCTTTCGCGGAGGGACGGCGTGCTCAAGATGGCGCGCACCCTGAAGCAGGCGGATATCAACCAGGCGCTCGAGATGGCGCAGGAGCTGTACCGCGAGGTGAAGGAGCCCGCGGAGGAGCTTGCCTCCGTTTACCAGGAGAGAAAGAGGGAGCTCGCCGACGGTACCCTCGACGACGACTCCGTCCGAAGGCTCTCAAAGGCCCTCGACGAGGAGTGCAAGAGAGAACAGCTCAAGGAGGAGATCAGGGGTACCAAGGAGATCTTCTCCACCCTGGCCTGGTGGTATCGTGATATCCTGATAATGAAGGAGGGCGGGGACGCGCTTCTACTCGTAAACGTCGACCTCGCCGGGGAGATATCTGACGAGGCTGAGGCGAACCCCGCACAGAAGGTGATCGAATGTATCGAGCTTCTGGGAGACGCGATGAAGGCCGTTGAGCGGAACGTGCCCGTGCAGTTGAACCTCGAGAGCGCGCTCCTGGGGATCCAGGAGGTGCTCTATGCCTAAGGCGGTAGGGATTTCCTTCCGGCCCGGCGGGAAGGCGTACCTGTACGACCCGGAGGGGATCCCGCTCGTCCCCGGTGACGAGGTGGTCGTGCCCGCTGCCCGCGGTGTCGAGTTCGGGCTTGTCGTATCGCCCATAAGGGAGATCTCCGAGGCGGAGGTGCAGGAGCCGCTCAAGAAGGTGATGCGGCGCGCGACTCCGGTGGACCGCGGACGCAAGCGCGAGAACGCCCGCAAGAAGGAGGAGGCGTACAGGATGTGCCGGCGGCTGATCCAGAAGCACGGGCTGCCGATGAAGCTGGTCGACGTGGACTACGTCTTCGACGGGTCCAGCGCCGTCTTCTACTTCACGGCGGAGGGCCGCGTGGACTTCCGAGAGCTGGTCAAAGACCTCGCATCGGCACTCAAGGCGCGGATAGAGCTGAGGCAGGTGGGTGTCCGGGACGAGGCGAAGATGGTCGGCGGCCTCGGGCCCTGCGGACGCGACCTCTGCTGCAGCCTCTTCCTTTCCGACTTCAATCCGGTATCGATAAAGATGGCGAAGGAGCAGGACCTTCCACTCAACCCTTCTAAGATAAGCGGCATATGCGGCCGCCTCATGTGTTGTCTCAAGTACGAGGTGGAGGCTTACGAGGAGTTCAACCTGAAGGCACCGGCCCTGGGCAGCAGGGTAGAGCTCGAAGAGGGCGAGGGTACCGTAGCCGGCTACCAGGTTCCGCTGGGTCTCGTGGTGGTGGAGGTCGAGGCAGGCCG
>JAENXM010000045.1 GCA_016649525.1 Actinomycetota bacterium | reverse complement strand
AGCAGTTGTTCGCGGCTGGCGCCGGGGGCGCCGTAGGCGATGTTGTCGAGGATCGTGCCGGAGATCATCAGCGGATCCTGCAGGACTACAGCGACCTGGCTGCGGACCGAGCCGAGTGTCAGGTCACGGACGTCGTGGCCGTGATGGAGGACGGAACCGAGCTCACCATGATGCAGAAGTGGCCGGCCCGCGTCGCGAGGCCCGTGGTCTCGAAACTGGACCCCGAGCTTCCCTTCATCACCGGCACCAGGGTACTCGACACCTTCTTCCCGGTCGCTCAGGGCGGGTACAGCATAATCCCCGGCGGTTTCGGCACTGGGAAGACGGTCACGGAGCAGACGCTCGCCAAGTGGGCGCAGGCCGACGTCGTGATATATGTCGGGTGCGGGGAGCGGGGGAACGAGATGACGGAGGTCCTCTCGGAGTTCCCCGAGCTCGAGGACGTGAGGAGCGGCCTGCCTCTGATGAAGCGGACGATCCTTGTCGCCAACACCAGCAACATGCCGGTGGCGGCCCGCGAGGCCTCCATATACACAGGCATCACCATGGCGGAGTACTACCGCGACATGGGCTACGACGTCGCGATGATGGCCGACTCCACCTCCCGCTGGGGAGAGGCGCTACGGGAGGTCTCCGGAAGGCTCGAGGAGATGCCCGGCGAGGAGGGTTACCCCGCCTACCTGGCTACACGCCTCTCGGATTTCTACGAGCGGTGCGGCCGGGCCGTTTGCCTTGGTTCCGAGGGAAGGAACGGCTCCATCACCGTTGTGGGGGCGGTCTCCCCGCCCGGTGGCGATTTCTCCGAGCCGATGACCCAGAACTCCCTGCGAATCGCGGGCGCCTTCTGGGCCCTCGACACCTCGCTCGCCCACAGGAGGCACTTCCCGGCCATCTCCTGGCTCAAGAGTTACTCACTTTACCTGGACAGGGTTGAGGAATGGTTCTCGGAGAACGTCTCGATGGACTGGAAGCAGAGAAGGGACAAGGCGATGATGATCCTGCAGAAGGAGGCAGAGCTCCAGGAGATCGTACAGCTGGTCGGCCCGGACGCGCTTCCCGAGTTCGCGAGGGCGACGCTCGAGGTGGCGCGCATGATAAGGGAGGACTACCTGCAGCAGTTCGCGTTCAGCGATATCGACGCTTACTGTGACCCGGCCAAGCAGTACGAGATGCTGAAGGTCATCATTACTTACTATGATGTCCTCCAGGAAGTCCTGGTCAAGGGCGTTACCCTGAAGGAGGCGCTCGAGGTGCCGTTCCGCTCGAGGATCGCCCGCATGAAGGACGTCCCCAACGAGGGTGCCGCCGAGGAGTTGGAGAACCTTTCGACCGAGGTCCAGAGCGAGCTGAGGAAGCTTATAGCGTATTGATTCCAAGGAGATACGATGCCCCGAGACAGGCTGGTGACAACCGAATACAAAACCATTCATGACGTTTCGGGCCCGCTGGTCTTCGTCGAGAAGGTGAGCGGCGTATCGTTCGGCGAGATGGTCGAGGTAGAGTCCGCCGACGGGCGCGTGCGCAACGGCCAGGTGATCGAGCTGAACGGCGACCTGGCGGTGGTCCAGGTGTTCGGTACGACGCGCGGGCTGGACGTCGAGAACAGCAGCGTCCGCTTCAAGGGAGAGCTCATCAAGCTCGGCGTCTCCACGGGCCTCTTGGGGCGTGTCCTGAACGGCCTGGGCGAGCCCATCGACGGGGGCGGCCGGGTATTCCCCGAGAAGGAGCTCGAGGTGACCGGTTCTCCCATCAACCCCTTTACGCGGGACAATCCGAGGGACTTCATCCAGACGGGCGTGTCCGCCCTGGACGGCCTGAACACGCTGGTACGCGGGCAGAAGCTCCCCATCTTCTCAGGCGCTGGCCTTCCGGGCAACGAGCTTGCCGCCCAGATAGTGAGGCAGGCCAAGGTGCTGGGCGGCGAGGAGTTCGCGATAGTGTTCGGCGCGATGGGGATAACCAGGCGCGAGGCCACGTTCTTCCAGAACTCGTTCGCGGAGACGGGCGCGCTCGAGCGCGTCGTCTTCTTCATGAACCTCGCGGAGGATCCGACCGTCGAGCGGATAATAACCCCGCGCTGCGCCCTTACCATGGCTGAGTTCCTCGCTTTCGACTACGACATGCAGGTGCTCGTCATCCTCACGGACATGACGAACTACTATGAGGCCCTTCGCGAGATATCGGCCGCGCGAGAGGAGGTCCCGGGGAGGCGCGGATATCCTGGCTACATGTACACCGACCTCGCGAGCATCTACGAGCGTGCCGGCCGCATCAAGGGGAGGACGGGTTCGATCACCCAGATCCCCATCCTCACCATGCCGGACGATGACATAACACACCCGATAGCCGACCTCACCGGATACATAACCGAGGGCCAGATAGTCCTTTCGAGGGTCCTGCACCGCAAGGGGATAGTGCCACCTATCGACGTGCTGCCGTGCCTGTCGCGCCTCATGAACCAGGGGATCGGCGAGGGCAAGACTAGGGGTGACCACCGGGGGGTCGCCGACCAGCTTTATGCTTTCTACGCCGAGGGGGTCGACCTGCGCAGGCTGGTCGCTATCATCGGCGAGGAGGCGCTATCGGAGAACGACCGGCTCTACCTCAATTTCGCGGACGAGTTCGAGGAGAGCTTCCTCAACCAGGGCGACGAGAACCGCGACATCGAGGAGACCCTGGAGATCGGCTGGAACCTGCTCTCGATGCTGCCGGCGAGCGAGCTCAAGAGGATCAAGCTCGAGTACATCGAGCAGTACTATCCCGGTGAGGTAAGGAAGGAAGTCCCCGCTCTTCCCGAGGAGGCGCCGGAGGTCGAGGGCGTACTCGAGGCCAAGCCGCCGGAAGGCGAGGAGGAAAAAGAGCCTGTCGCAGGGCCGGGCGGCGAAGAGGCCCCCGCCCAGGATGAAACTTAATGGAGAACGTAAACCCCACAAGGAGTGAGCTCCTCTACCGCAGGCAGCAGATAAAGCTTGCCAACCAGGGCATGGACCTCTTGAAGAAGAAGAGGGATGCCCTTCTGCGCGAGTTCCTCCCGATAATAGACGAGACCATGCGGCTTTCGCTGCGCCTGGAGCGCGCCACCGCCGACGCGCAGGCGGCGCTGGCCCTGGCCGAGGCGGTCGAAGGCAGGACGGTGCTCCGCTCCGTGTCCTTCGCCACCAAGGGCGAGGTGCTGGTGGATATCTCCGGTACGCACGTGATGGGCGTGCCCATCCCCGTGATAAAGAAGGCCGAGACCCCGATAAAGACCGAGCTCGAGCGCGGCTACTCGATAACAGGGGTTGGGGCGCGCATCGACCAGACGGCCGAGAAATTCGAGGAGATCGTTGACCTGATGATCGAGAGCGCCGACATCGAGACGCGCCTCAGGCGCCTCGGCGAAGAGCTCCAGAAGACTAACAGGAGGGTTAACGCGCTCGAGAATACCGTCATACCCGAGCTGGAAGAGCAGGTGAAGTTCATCTTCTCGTCTCTCGACGAGAGGGCGCGGGAGGACCACTTCAGGCTGAAGAAGGTCAAGAAGAAGATAGTGGCGCGCAAGCGCCGCGACTGACGGGCGGACGTCCGGCGGTATCGTGACCCTCAAGCGGCGAAGTCCTTTATAATCATTATGTATACCTTTTGTTAACCCTGGGAGTCCGGTTGGAAAAGTTCGTGGTCGAAGGTGGCAGCCGCCTCGAAGGCACTGTTAAGGCCAGCGGGGCGAAGAACTCCTGCTTGAAGCTCATGGCGGCCGCCGTCATGGGAGACGGTCCATCCACTATCGGGAACGTCCCTGACATCGCCGACGTGCGCACCATGATCGAGGTCCTCAGATACATAGGCCTCGAAGTCTCACTCGCTGAGGGAGAGCTCACAATCAAGCCTGTTGAAAGCCCCGTGCTGGAGGCGCCCTACGAGCTCGTACAGCGGATGAGGGCGTCGGTCGTAGTGCTCGGCGCCCTGCTCGCGAGGTTCGGCAAGGCGAGAGTCGCCATGCCGGGTGGCTGCAACATCGGCACGAGACAGATAGACCTGCACCTGCGGGGCCTCGAACAGATGGGGGCGAAGCTCGGTATCTCGCACGGGTACGTAGAGGCGGAAGCCCCCCGGCTCACGGGCGCGCACATTTACCTCGATTTCGCGAGCATGGGAGCCACCGAGAACCTGCTGATGGCCGCGGCCCTGGCCGAAGGGCGAACGGTACTCGACAATGCCGCCAAGGAACCCGAGGTCGCTGACCTGGTCGGGTTTCTCTCGAAGATGGGCGCGCGGATCGAGGGCGCCGGTACATCCACCATCGTTGTGGAGGGCGTCGGGTCTCTCAAGGGAGCGGAGCACGCCGTCATAGGCGACCGCATCGAGGCCGGCACCTTCCTGCTCGCCGGAGCAGTGACCAGGGGAGAGGTGAACGTGACGGGCATCGTTCCCGGCCACCTGGAGATGGTGGTCGAGAAGATGCGGGAGGCCGGGTGCGATGTCGAGGAGGGTGAGGACAGCCTTTCGGTGTCGGTTCCGGGCACGGTGAAAGGGATAGAGATCTCCACGTTGCCCTATCCCGGTTTCCCGACGGACCTGCAGCCGCAGATGCAGGTCCTTCTCACGACGGCCGACGGAACCTCGTTCGTTACCGAGAACATCTTCGACAACCGTTTCATGGTCGTGGACGAGCTAAACCGCCTCGGCGCCGACATAAAGACCAAGGACCACCACGCCGTAGTGCGCGGCGTCGAGAAGCTCTCCGGCGCTCCCGTCACGGCCACCGACCTGCGCGCCGGCGCCGCGCTTGTCCTGGCGGGCCTCATCGCCGAGGGCGTGACAGAGGTGTACCGGATCGAGCACATAGACCGGGGTTACGACAGGTTCGCGGAAAAACTCACAAGCCTCGGCGCCGACATAAGGCGAGTCGAGGCGTCTTAGGCGACTCCGATATAATATCCCCATGGTACGAGCAGGAGACCACCCCCCATCGAAGGATCGCCGCGCGGCCCGGCGTGTTATCACCACCGCCTTATTCATTATGGCCCTTCTCCTTTCGATCTGGCCGGCCATAGCGCCGGCCGCCGCGGAGAGGGGAGCGCCGGGTAAGGTGGTCATAATTGTCGTTGACCGCGTGGGTATCTCGGACATGCCATCTGCCGAAACGCCCTTTCTCGAGCGCCTCGCGGGCCAGTGGTCCACGGGGTTGATGGTCACAAGGACCGGGGCAGGGGGTTCAGGGGAATATGTCGACACGGGCGGGGAGTATGTCTCGCTGGGGGCGGGCGTAAGGGCCGGGGGCGCTGCCGACTCCGCGCTTTCCTTCAACACGGAAGAGGAGTTCACGGGAAGTGAGGATACGAGCACCGCGGGCGAGCTCTACCGGAGCTATACCGGCTTCAAGCCTCCACCCGGCGGGGTCGTGTGCCTCGGGTTCTCGCAGGTGAAGCGTAGTAACCAGCCTTCGGGGAACGAGGAGAACGTCGGTCTCATGGGCTCGATGCTCGCGGACTCGGGCCACAAGGCCGCAGTCGTGGGAAACGCGGATGGCCTTAATCGACCGCGCCGCTATTCCGCTCTCATCTGCGCCGACGAAAGTGGTGCGGTCCCCCTCGGGAATGTAAGTCGCGAGATGACGCGCCCCGTCCCCGGCGGGATGGGCGTTTACATGACCGATATGGAGCGCCTTTTCGCGGAGAGCCGCCTTTTCCTGTCAACTGCCGACCTTCTGGTCGTAGATACAGGGGACACCGGACGCCTGGACAGGGAGGCGCCTTACGCTGAAGAGTCGGTAATCGAGCGGGAGCGGAAGCTGGCGCTCGGCCGTGTGGACGCGCTGGCGGAACGCATATGCGGCCTTCTGGACCTGGACGACTCGCTTCTACTTGTCGTTTCGCCCGGCGCGCCCGTCGAGGCGCGGAAGCAGGGGAACTTTCTCACCCCCATCATAGCCGCGGGGCGCGGCTTCTCCCGCGGGATTTTGAGCTCCGAATCGACCCGCAGGTGCGGGCTCGTCAACAACTCGGACCTGCTTCCTACGGTCCTGTCCTTTTTCGATATAGACGCGCCGACTTCGGTCATCGGCGCTCCGATGGCAACTACAGGCGGCGGGTCGACCTCGTACCTGGAGAGGATGTCCGCCCAGCTGGAGGTGACCCGCAGGGCACGCTGGCCGATAGTAGGAGGCTACTTCGCCCTGGCCATAGCACTTATGCTGCTGACCGCGCTCTTCCACCTGGCCGAGAGAAAGAAGATCACGCGGCCGCGCCGGCCGGAGAGGCTTGGCCGCTTCCTCGCCCCGTTCGCGGCGGTGCTGCTGGCGGGCCCCCTGTCGTTCCTGCTCGTGTCGGCTTTCTCCTACAGCGGTTACCTTTTCCCTGCTCTTTTTTGCCCTCTCTTTTGCGTCGTCGTCGGCCTCGCCTCGTGGCTGCTTCTCAGGGGGCGAAAGCGGTTGGACCCCGTCATCTTCATCTGCGGCCTCACCGGCACAGTCCTTGTTGTCGATGTAATTGCCGGAGGGAGGCTGCTCATGCTGCCGCTTCTGGGTGTCAGTTCCCTTGAGGGCATGCGCTTTTTCGGAATACCCAATACGTTTGCGGGGATATTGATAAGTGTAGCGCTGTTCTGTGCGGCCGGAGCGGTCAAGGGAGATGAGGACATCGCAAAAGGCGCGAGTCGGGCAGTCTTTTTCGCGCTGCTCGTGGTGGCTCTGATAACAGGGCTCGGCTTTTTCGGCGCCAACATCGGCGGCTTCATCGCTGCCGCCGCGACCTTCCTCCTTTTCTTCCTGGCTCTCGGGGCAAGGGGCTTTACCTGGAAGAGGGTGCTCGCCATACCTGTAGTAACCGCGGTCGGCACCGCCTTCGTGGTGCTCGTGGACGCCCTGTTCATCCACGCCCACGCGGGCAAGGCGGTCTCCAGCGGCATATCCAGGTTCCTGCCGATGCTCGGTCGTAAGGTCGCCATCCAGCTCGGCCAGGTAAGGTTTATGCTTGTGCCCTCCATTGTATTGATAGTGCTTGTGGTCGGTGCCGCGATATGGGTCAGGAGCCCCCGTACTGTCTGGTCGGGCGAGTGGGACAGGAACAGGTCGCTGATGGCCGCCGTGTTCTCGGTTCTGGTGGGCGCGATCGTCGCCCTTCTGTTCAACGACACCGGTTTTGCGATGCTCGGCTCGATGGCGCTGATCGCCGTTGTCTCCGTGTGCTACTACGTCGCGTCGGGGGACTTCCTGCGCGCATCCCAGACGTCTTGATTTTAGGCGGGCGTCCAGTATTTTTAGGCGGGCCTCTCAGGCCCGCATAAGATCCCGGCCTGGAGAGGCCGGGCTAAAGATTACCACTCCGGGTTGAGCCCTTTGGCGGTTCACGGTTCTGTAACTACCTTCCAACCACTTCCTCGAGGACTCCCTCGAGGATCTCCACGCCCTTCTGCCAGGAATACCGGTCCACAACCAGCTCCCTCGCGTTTGTCGCGATCCGCTTCGCGAGGTCTTTGTCTTCCAGCAGGCTGAGCGTGGCACCTGCCAGCTCATCCGGGCTCTCCGCGAGCAGCATGTTCTCTCCAGGTCGAGCGGGTATTCCCTCCGCGCCGAGCGCCGTGGATACGACCGGTACGCCGCCAGCCATCGCCTCCAGGACCTTGCCCCGGAAGCCTCCGCCCATCCGGACCGGGCAGACGAAGACGTCGCTCTTGTGGAGATACGGCCTCACGTCATCGACCTCGCCGGTGATCTCGATCGAAGGGTCGTCCTCCGCCATCTGCAGCATGTCAGCGGTCGGTCCCCTCCCGACCGCCAGGAAACGGGCGTCGGGAGCCTTCCTCTTTATGATCGGCCAGACCCTGGAACCGAAGAAGACGGCGGCGTCGCGGTTCGGGTCGTGGGGGTAGTTCCCGAGGAACATCACCGTAGGGGGCCCGCCCTTTATTTCAACGGGGTGGAACGAATCGACGTCCACGCCGTGGGGCACCACGGAGATGTCGAGCCCTGGCCTTATCGCCAGAAGCTCGTCTTTTCCCTCGGGAGTGAGCGTGAGGACCTTGTCGGCGTCCGCGTACATGTCGAACTCGAAACGTTTCAGCCCATGCAGGTGGTAGAGGGCAAGGAGCCCCTCGCGGTTGAGCCCGTTGACCTTGAATGCCTTTCGGCGCGAGAGCCAGTAGCATTCGTGGACGGACATCACCCTCTTGATGCCCGCGAGGTCGGGATTGCAGTACAGGTACTGGGCGACCATCGAGTATTCGGATATTGCGACGTCGTAGGGCAGCGCACGGACCATCTCCCCTAACTTCTCGTACATCTCCTTCGAGTAGCAGAGCATGAAGTACGGCGGCGCCGGACTCGAGATCAGGTCCTTTGCTTTCTGGAACCCGCTCCTGTCGGGCGGGGGCGGAACGAGCCGCAGGTCCCGGCAGTACCCGGCAACGGATGATATCTGCTCCCGGGTCGGGTCCGCGGCGAAGGCGACCAGGGACACCTCGTGCCTCTGCGAAAGGTACTTCACGCGGTTGTATATGATTATCGGGCCGCCGATCACCCTGCTGTGGGGGAACTCCTTGACTATGAAGAGGATGCGCATAATCATTCCTCACGGGCACTCAAGGCCTCGACACGGGCTCGATACACTGGCATCATAGCAGATTAGTAACTTGCGAGGAGTGGATCAGAGGCCGTTAAAAAGGAGGTCTTGATCGCCTTGACGAATACTGAAGACACAACCGGTCCACGTCGGTTTCCGACGGCAATTTCTATCGTTTTAAAGGGCATGAAGAAGAGACTTCTCAAGATAGGCCTGTTTCTCGGCATCTCGTTCGCCGTAGCTTTCTGCGCCCTGGTGCTTCTTACGCAGTGCGCCTTCGCGCAGGGGCCGGCCCAGCCTATCGTCGAGCTTCAGAACAACTGGCCGACCGGCATCACCACGCCATCCGAGTTCAAGGACCAGTCCATCTCGGGGACCGACAATACCACCAAGCAGAAGTACAAGTTCCAGCGCCAGAGGGAGGGGACCGACTTTTCGTACGTCGTGGCTAACCTCACCCCTTACGGTTCATACAGCGTCGAGATGAGCTTTGTGGAGCACGATTACTCACGGGCCGGCCAGCGCGTTTTCAACGGGTATGTCCAGGCTACAAGGGTCCTGACCGGGCTGGACATCTACAACCGCGCCGGGGCCAACAGCGCCTACCAGAGGACGTTCAACACCTTCGCGGACTCGAAGGGTTTGTTAACCATCGGGTTCCGCTCCAGCGACCCCGGGGGCACGGGTGAGGCTACGGTCAGCACTATACGGATCAACAGCCCGGCCGGTACCGTGGTCGAGATAAACGCCGCGGCGAGCCGCAACAACATGACCCCGCCGGTCAGGCATACTAACAGCGGCTCGCAGAACGCGTTCGAGTGCATGCTGGGACGCCTCGGCTCGAGGTTCAGCCTGAACCTGCTGCCGCAGAGGCTCGCGGGACGTTTCTCGTCGCTCGGCACCGGCACCGGCGACCTCTCCGACTTCATAGTGGCGGTGAGTCAGGGGGGCCAGGTCCGGGCCCTTCCGTTCACAGACAGGTTCCCTGTCTGGGAGTCGGTCAACCAGAGCCAGACGATGACGACCGAGGCGTTCGAATGTTCGTCCTCGTCGATGCCGTTCAGGACGAAGGTGACCTTTCGCGCTCCCTTCTACCCCCGCAACGAGAAGATAAGCGGGGCCCCTTTCGTGTACGTAGACGTCACCGTCACGAACGCGGGCGCAAGCCCCGCGTCGGGTGCCTTCCTCTTCGCCTGGCCGCAGAGGCGGGATTTCTCCTCCAGCGGCGTGGCGGAGTTCGCGAGCGGGACGGAGCAGGGGTTACAGTACAACACCTACTACAGCTATTACGACGAGAGCATCAATCCGGCGGCCAGTAAAAACGCGACAGAAGCCCTCGCGCTGCCGGTCGCCGAGACCGCTGACGTCAATTTCAAGGGCTCGAACACGGCGGAGTTCGGAGATTTCACCGGGGACCGCGTATGGGGATGGACTTCCCCAGGCGGTTATCCCTACACCTACAACGACCCGACAAACCCTACCTACAGCTTCTACCCGCGAGGCTACTGCGGCGCCGAGTGGAATATCTCGCTCCCTGCCGGTGCCTCGCAGACGAAGCACTTCGTCCTGGCGGGTTATGTGTCGGATAACATCCTCCATGTCAGGAACAGCTCCTACGAGGACAGCACTTACAGGTTCAGGTACAACCAGCAGTTCTCGTCGGTACAGAACGTGGTGAACTACGCGGTGACCTCGCGCAACGCGGGCGACATGATAGAGGATAACAGCTCTTTCTTCGACTCCACCGTCTCCTCGGATTCCTATTTGTCTTTGAATTCCCTGCACCTCGACGACGTCCGCAACCTCATGGCCTTCAGTTTCCAGAGCTTCCTCGCGAACACGTGGTGGGCAAATTCCGCTTACGGCAGGGAGTGGTTCAGCGTGTGGGAGGGCATCTTCAGGTATCACAGCACCATCGATGTCGAGTACAACGACGCGTGGTTCTACTTCCAGTACTGGCCGGAGCTCCTCAAGAAGATACTGGATGAGTGGCCGTACTACTCGAAACGCTCGGACCAGGGCGTCTACCTTTCCCACGACATGGGGTGGGGCGACTATCCCATGGGTCAGTCCTACCCGTTCGACATGCCGGTGGAGGAGAACACCGACTACATCCTGCTCCTCTACAAGTACTGGAAGACCACCGGCGATACCACTTACGTGAACCAGCGGTTCGGGACCGTGCGCCAGCTCGTGGACTTCGT
>JAENXM010000039.1 GCA_016649525.1 Actinomycetota bacterium | reverse complement strand
TGTCGGGCGGACATAGGACCGTCACCTGTACACCCTTGTCTCTGAGCTCCGCCCGCAGAACCTCGGCGAACCCTATCAGGGCGCACTTGGTCGGGCTGTAGGTGGAATATCCGAATATGCCTTTTATTCCCGCTTCCGAAGAGGTAAAGGTAATGGCGCTTTTCTCGTTGGCCAAGAGATAGGGAATAGCAGCCTTTGTTGTATACACCGCGCCAAGGTAATTGGTCCTGAGTACCGTCTCGAAATCATCCACGGCAAGCTTCTCGAAATAACCCGGGATAACGATTCCCGCGTTGTTGATCAGCACATCTATGCCGCCCCCCTCCGAAGAGATCCGCTCGATGGTGTTCGCGATTCCTTCCCGATCCGATACATCACACGGGTATCCTTTTATGCGGCGGCCTCCCCTTGCGTCCCGGCTTAACTCCTCCACGGACGCATCGAGCTTCTCCTTGTTCCGGGCTATGGTAAAAACGTTGGCACCCTCCCCCAGTAAGGCCCGTACGATCTCCTTACCTAGGCCGTAGGAACCACCCGTGACCACCACGTTCTTTCCGTCAAGGTTCTTCATTCAACTCTCCCCTCCGAACCTCGTGTACCCGTCTATCTCGACGAGCTCTTGAAAGTTCGACTTGAGCCTTTATTCCTCTTCCGGCGCGTTGGGCGGCTGGCAAATCGGCACATCCGGGACTTCGTTGCCCATGATCCTCTCAATAGGCCACAGGTAGCTCATCTCCCCGACCAGATGCATGCCGCCTCCGACCTCGAGTGTGTGCCCGGTAACGTAGTCGGCGAGATCCGATACGAGAAACACGGCAACCTTGGCGACGTCCTCCGGCTGCCCCAGGCGCCCGAACGGTATCTGCCGCAGGATACCTTCCCTGATTTCGGGAATCTCGTGCATCTCGAACATGAGAGGCGTTTGGATGGAGCCTGGACTGATGCAGTTCACATGGATGCCGTACGGTCCCAGCTCAAGCGCCGCGGCGCGCGTCATCTGTCTTACGCCGCCCTTGCTCGCACAGTACGGGATCTCTCCCGCGATGGGCACAGTATCGTTGATCGAGGAGACGTTGATTATATTTCCGCTTCCCTTCTCCTTCATCAGCTTCGCGGCCTCACGCATGCAGAGGAAGCTACCCTTCAGGTTGACATCGATCACCATGTCCCACTCCTCGACGATGAGCTCGTCGAGGGCGGACATGCACCCGGTACCGGCGGAGTTGACCAGGATATCCACTCCTCCGAGCTCCGAGACGGCCCTCTCGAACGCTGCCCCCACCGACTCCTCGCTCGTAACGTCGAGCTCCTGAACTATTGCTTTACCGCTCGCCTCGACAATCCCGGCGCACGCTTCCTCCGCCAGTTCCATGTCGAGGTCCCCTATCATCACGGCAGCCCCCAGCTCTGCGAACATCTCCGCAATGCCCCTGCCTATCCCCGAGGCGCCGCCGGTGACAAGAGCGACTTTTCCATCGAGACTTATTTCCATCTCGCCCCTCCTATCCGCCTGCTAGAGCTGTTTTCCGGGAGTGTTGTACTGCGCGTACTCACCCTCGAACTCGGTCGGGATCGACATCAGGACCTCCACCCAGCGGTCCGTAGACTTCGACTTCAGAAGCTTGAGGAAGCTCCCCCTCACCTTGAGCCTCCGGAGCGACAGCGCCTTCACCGCGTTAAGCTGGCCCCTGAGGATGTCCACCCAGACGCCGTAGTTGGCCGTCAGGGTGAAGTCGGTGTCACGAACACCCTGCCAGACCTCTACGACCTCGCCGTCCTTCAGCTGCTCGCCCGCGATGACATCCTCGGGCACGCCCTTATCGGGCTCGGCCTTCATGATCATCGTGTAGGACTCGTTCTCTCCCTTAGCAAGCCTTCGGTATTCCGCATCTTCGTTGCTCCGCTTCTGTACCTCCTCCAGGTACTCCATCGATCCGAGCTTCATGATCCACCTCCAGTTGCCCTGACACGGCTCTAACCGGTCAATTCCGCCCGTTTAGCATATTCTTATTGCGAGGTCCGCTCAAGATACAGCATGACCACCACATAATGATGGCTGTGCCAATACCGTCGGTTGGTTAGAGTAAGCGCCGGCCAAACCGTATAATATCAATGCAAAAGGAGAAGCTGCGAATAACCTTTAGGGCAGGAAACGGGAGAAAACCACGGACTCGAAAGAAGGTGCATGACTGATGAAAAAACTGTTAGCGGTCGCCGCCCTCTGTGTGCTGGTTTTAACCCTGTTGATCTCAGCCGGCTGCGGAAAAAAGACTGAGACAACCACTCCGATTACACCGACAAGCAGCGTCATAAAGATCAAGGACTTCGCGTTCGATCCCGCCGAGATAACCGTAGCACCCGGTACTTCGGTAACCTGGATAAACGAGGACAGCACGGTTCACACGATCACCACCACCACATTCGACTCTGGCGAGATCAAACCGAACGAGCAGTACAAGTTCACATTCGGGACCCCCGGTACATACGATTACGTCTGCTCGATTCACCCCTCTATGAAAGGGAAGGTAATCGTCACGGGCGAGAGCTCGAGCGGCACCGTGCCCACGATCCCTGAACCGCCAACACCTCCAGGTTATTGATGAACGCCGGGAGCAACATGGAAATGAAACACGCTTTACCGGCGGACGTGGAATTATCGTCCTATTTCGACGGTCTCTTCGAGCTGATCGGGCTTCCCGGACTCAGAGAGGAGATCGAAGAGGACTGGCTCGAAAACGACGGGCTGCGGCTTCACCTCGACCTCTTTCTCTCGGAGCCTTCAGACCCGGCTCTTGTTTTTTTCCCGGGTACGTCTCTCTACGCGCTTGTCTACGCGGAGTTCATGCACAAGATGCGGCTTCAGGGCTTCAACGTCGTCGGCATCGACCCCCGGGGTCACGGGCGCAGTGATGGCAGAAGGGGAAGCTATACGATCGACGGGCTCGTAAGGGACGCCCGTGCCGCCACCAGCTACTGCATCGAGCGGTTCGGAGACAGGGTCGCCATCGCCGGCAGCAGCCAGGGAGGGGTCGTATCGTTCTACTCGGCAGCGGCAGACGAGCGACTCAAAGCGGCAGTCTGCCACAACATCGCTGTTCTCGACGACATCGACTCGATGCGCCTTACACGCAGCCCGCGCTTCTCGCTTTTCGCCATGCGCCTTCTTCCTCTTGCGCGCATCACTCCTAATATCAAGATACCGATCTCGAGTTACCTCGACCTCAAAGCCGAGGTCATGAAGTTCGGCGGCAGAGCGGATGAGTTCATCAAGCGCGACCCGCTCGCGACACCGAGCATAACATTAGGTGCACTCGCGTCCCTTGCTTCGACCCCGCTGCCTTGCCGACCCGATGAGATAAAGGTCCCCGTGATGGTCGTACACAGTGAGCGGGATAACATATTCCCGCTCGACTACATAAGGAAGATCTACGACCGGCTCACGTGCGAGAAGGAGTTCCTGCTGCTCAAGGACAGGCCGCACCTCGTCATGACCGACTACGTCGATGAGGTCATTCCAAGTGTCACGAAATGGTTGAACAGACACCTCGGATAAACCAGAAGCCGGGACCCCGGGAGAATCTCGGACATCTTGACAAGTGCTCCTTGAAACAGTATCGTCAGATTATTCAGTATTATCTGAATTATCTGAATTAATGTAAACTCGTCTGGCGGGGTGGTTGCGATGGTGAAAGCGAAGGCTGATATATGTACCGAGGGCGACGTAGAGAGCTGCTGCAGGGTCGAATCGCTGGCAAGCGTGGATGAACGCGGCCAGATGGTGCTTCCCAAGGACGTAAGGGACAGGGCCAAGATAAGCGCCGGTGACAAGCTGGCCGTTGTGACCTGTGAAAAAGAGGGTGAGGTCTGCTGTATCACACTCATCAAGGCCGAGTCCCTCGCCGAATCGGTAAAAGGTGTGATCGGTCCGGTCATGAAGGATATTCTGTAATAGAAGGGAGACGACAACATGAAGGAAGAGAAGATAAAGAAGGCGGTGCGTGAGGGCTACGCAGAGGTCGCCAAGACCGAAAGCACCTGCTACACGCCGGCGGGCTCGTGCTGCTCGGGCGCGGACCTCGCCCAGGATATAAGCAAGCACGTCGGCTATACGGACGAGGACCTGGGAGCGGTTCCCGAAGGCGCCAACCTCGGCCTCGGATGCGGTAACCCCGTTGCGCTCGCTTCACTCAAAGAGGGAGAGACAGTGGTGGACCTCGGCTCCGGCGCCGGCTTCGATTCTTTCCTTGCCTCGAGACAAGTCGGCTCTAAGGGCAGGGTGATAGGCGTCGATATGACCCCTGAGATGCTCGACAAGGCGCGGGAGAATGCGCAAAAAGGTGGCTTTGAAAACGTCGAGTTCAGGCTAGGCGAGATAGAGCATCTACCCGTCGCCGACAACTCCGTGGACGCCATAATATCCAACTGCGTCATCAACCTGGTGCCGGACAAGAGTGCCGTTTTCAGCGACGCCTTCAGGGTTCTGAAGCCGGGCGGCAGGCTCATGGTCTCCGACATCGTACTTCTAAAAGAGCTTCCGGCGGTCATCCTTGAGTCGGTCACAGCATACGTCGGCTGCCTCGCGGGGGCGATGATGAAAGACGCCTATATAGGCGCCATCGAGTCCGCCGGATTCACCGAGGTCGAGATAACAGAAGAGAAGCACTTCCCCGTAAAGCTGATGGCGAATGACCCGACCGCAAAGGCAGTCATCGAGAATATGGACATCCCCCGCGAGAAGCTCAACGAGGTGGCGGAGGCCGCCGTCAGCATAAGCGTCCGCGCGCTGAAGCCCTAGAAAAGCACGGCCAGCTTCAGGGCTAACCAGAATCCGCCCCGTATTTCCTATTGACACGGTGGGTATTTGTTAGTACCCTTGAACTAGAATGTTAGGTTAGCCTAAATATCTGGACATAGTGCAAAACGGAGACAAGCCGAAGGTTATGAACGATAGACCTGCAGATACAAATCGAGAAATCCCGGGCCGCCCCAACCGGCAGGGACATCAGCACAGACACGGCTGGGGTGAGCACGTCGTCCAGTTGAGGGATCTAGAACCCGGAAGCTGCGGCACCATAAACAGGCTTTCGTGCAACGGAAAGCTCAGGCGCAGGCTTATGGATATGGGTGTTGTCGCCGGCGCGCCTATCGAGGTGGAAAGGGTAGCACCGCTCGGCGACCCCGTAGAGCTCAAGATAAAGGACTTTCACCTTTCCCTTCGCAAGGAGGAAGCTGGAGACATATGGGTCGATGTGGCGGACCAGGACAGAGGAAGACTGATACCTCTTTCGTTCATGCGTCCGGGCGAGGGGGGTGTCCTGGTCGAGATCAGGGGCCTCAAGCACCGGGTTGGAGACGTGGGACGGGCGCTCGGCGCGCAGAAGGGCCGATTCTTCCACCCAGGCCACGGGCACCGGCTCGAGCACCGTCTCAACAGCCTGGGCATCGTCCCCGGCACAGAACTAAAGGTTGTCCAGAACAATGCACCTGGTCCGATCATCGTAGCGGTAAAGGACTCCCGCCTCTGTCTGGGAAGGGCCATAGCCGGAAAGCTCATGGTGACGCCAGAAGAAGAGGGCTCTAGAAGCAGGCCTGCCGATTAGGCGCGGGGGCTCAGTCATGGCTTCCGACAACAAGCCGGTAACCGTAGCCCTCTCGGGCAATCCAAACGCCGGAAAGACCACCATCTTCAACAACCTGACGGGCGGCCGCCAGCACGTCGGCAACTGGCCAGGCGTGACCGTTGAGAAGAAGGAGGGTACCACACGTTTCGACGGCAGCGAGCTCAGGGTCATCGACCTTCCCGGGACCTACAGCCTCACAGCCTATTCGCTTGAAGAGGTCATAGTCAGGGACTATGTCACCCTCGAAAACCCCGACCTGGTAGTCGATATCGTCGACGCCAGCAACATCGAGAGGAACCTCTACCTCACCACCCAGCTCATGGAGCTGGGCGTCCACGTGGTTATCGCCCTCAACATGATGGATGTAGCCACAGCCAGGGGCATCAACATCGACATCGAACTGCTCTCCGAGCTCCTCGGCATCCCGGTCGTCCCGACGGTCGGGCTGCGGAACAGGGGGACCGAGGAACTCAAGAGCACTATCCTGTCGACCGTGAAAGGGGTCGCAAGATTCCGCGACATCAAGGTGAACTACGGTAAGGATATCGAGGAGGAGATCTCGAAGCTCCAGCAGGCCATCGAGCAGGACGAGCGTGTTTCGGAGGAGTTCCTGGGGAATTACAGCAGCCGGTGGCTGGCTGTCAAGCTGCTCGAGGAGGATGAGAAAGTCGAAGAGGACCTGTCGAAATACTCGGAGCCCGGTTCAGCTCTCTTCAAACAGGTCGAGGCGAGCCGAGGCCACCTCTTCTCGGTTTTCAGCGAGGACATCGAGACCGTCATCGTTGACAACCGCTACGGTTTCGTGGCCGGCGTGGTCCGCGAAGCCGTGGAAAGGGAGTTCGAGGAGCCAATCACATTATCAGACCGCATCGACCGCATCCTCACAAACCGCGTGCTCGGCTTTCCCTTTTTCGCGCTCTTCATGTGGCTGATGTTCTTCCTGACGTTCTTCCTCGGAAAGTACCCGATGAACTGGATCGACCACTTGATGAGGGGGCTGGGGAACCTTATCAACACCAACATCACGTCCCCCGCCTGGCTGCAATCCATGCTGGTCGATGGCGTGGTCGGCGGGGTCGGCTCTGTGCTCGTCTTCTTACCCCAGATATTCATCATCTTTATCTGCATATCGATACTGGAGGACACCGGCTACATGGCCAGGGCGGCGTTCATCATGGACCGCATAATGCACTGGCTGGGACTGCACGGCAAGTCGTTCATACCGCTTTTGATGGGCTTTGGTTGTAACGTCCCGGCGGTCATGGCGACAAGGACCCTGGAGTCGGACAAGGACAGGATGATAACCATACTGGTGAACCCCCTGATGTCCTGCACGGCGAGGCTCCCCGTCTACGCTCTGTTCACGGCGGCCTTCTTCGCGGCGCACCAGGGGACCGTCACCTTCTCGATTTACTTACTGGGGATAATACTCGCGATTGCCATGGCCAAGCTCTTCCGACGGTTCCTCTTCCCGGGAGAGAGCGAGCCTTTCGTCATGGAGCTTCCCCCTTACAGGCTGCCCACACTAAAGGGGACCTTCATCCACATGTGGGAGAGGGGCTCGATGTTCCTGCGGAAGGCGGGGACGGTCATCCTCGCCGGCTCGGTGGTGATGTGGATACTTTCCTACCTGCCCCCTGGCGTCGAGTACGGAAGCGGCGCGAGCCTCGCGGGGAAGATCGGCCACGTGCTCGAGCCGCTCGTAAAGCCCCTCGGCTTCGACTGGAGGGCCGCCGTAGCACTCCTTTTCGGATTCGTTGCAAAGGAGATCGTGGTAAGCACCTACGGGACGCTCCTTGGCGTCGGAGAGAACAGGGCAATGATAAGCTCGGGCCTTAACCAGTTCTTCACGCCGCTCACGGCGTACGGGTTCATGGCCTTTACGCTCATATACACGCCCTGTCTCGCAACGATCGCCGTAATAAAGAAGGAGACGGGGTCCTGGAAGTGGACCGCCTTCGCTATCGGTTACTCACTCCTGCTCGCATGGATCGTCGCCTTCGTCATCTACAGGGTAGGGCTTCTTCTCGGACTTAGAGGGTGAGCGAGTTGTTTAACGAGATAATGAGAGAGATAGAGAACGCCGACGGGCCTGTCGCTATGAAGGAGCTTGCCAAGAAGGTCGGCGTCGCGGAGAGCGCGCTTCCGGGAATGCTCGAGTTCCTGGAGAAGAAGGGCCGGCTTTCCCTCATACGGGCCGGAGAGTGGGAGCAGTGCCAGGTGACAGTCTGTGAAGCCTGCGCCCTGACAAGGTGGTGCGCTGAAGGTGGGAAGGAAGGTGACAAGTAATGGGTACTAACGCATTCGAGAGATACCTGGACGTAATCTACGAGATAGAGGCGGCAGGCGGTGAGGTCAGGGTAAAGGACATCGCTTCCGCGCTCGAGGTCTCCTACCCGAGCGTCTCGGAGATGGTGGACCGATTGGTCACCGAGGGGCTCGTCACCCACGACAAGTACCAGAACATCTCGCTTACTTCCAGGGGGCGCCGCATCGGCAAGGGGCTGGACGAGAAGCACGAGGTCATAAAGCGGTTCTTCGCGAATGTCCTTGGGGTCGACGAGAAGGTAGCCGATAAGGATGCGTGCGAGATAGAGCACGTCATAAGTAACGAATCTCTTGATCGGCTGGTCCGCTATCTCGAGTCTATCCCGGAGGCCGGGCGCAGAAGTAGCCGCCGCTGAGCCTCAGGCCTCCCCTCCCCCGAAGAGCTTCTGCGCCTGCTTGTAGCTCGGGCAGGTCTTCGCCTTCCATGGGTCCGTCGAATAGACTATGCATTTGCGGCAGCAGATGGAAAGAAGCGCCCATTGGCTGAGCGCGAAGAGCACCAGGTATTTGAGAAGCAGCTTTGGCTTCCTGACAGCCGCAAGCATCGGCAAGTACTGGAGAACCAGCACGGAGCCACCCTCCGCGATTATTCCCGCGGTATCAAGCGTTCGGTCGGGCTGCCGCTCGAAGAGCCGCGCCGCCCACTTGCCAAGGTAGTAGAAGTCGCATGCCTCCCCGTACCTCTCGCAACGCGTGCATATCAGGTACTTGCAGAGGGTGAACCAGGTGACGAGCCCGGCGAACCAGATCGGCAACCACTTCGGGTGCCTGCGCGCCACGATGTAGCCGCCGAAAGCCGTAGATGCGATCCCCGAACCTATCAGCAACCTCATCTGGCCGGGGTCCGGCTCCGGCCAATCCTCGGCACAACCACAAACAACTTCGGTTTCTTTCATCATTTCGCCCCCGTCCTTTTCCTGGCTGCGGCTTTCCTGGCTGGAGGCTTCTTTGCTACAGCTTTTCTGGCGGCCTGGGGAGCCAGGCCGGCTTTCATCGCGCGGTCGAGCAGCGGCATCGAATAATTCTCGGGTCCGTAAAGGATGGCCTGTATCTTCGGCATGTACAGGTACATCAAGGCCCTGTCACCCAGTACGACGTCAGAGAACTCCCTGCCAATGTCGCTCGATGTATTGAACGCACACGAGATATCGGTCGGCATCCAGTTTATTGAACCCTCGACGACGTTCACTTTGAACTCGGCAAGCTGGGGCTGCCGGAAATGATAGAGGTTGCAGAGGAACTTCATCTCGCCGAGGTATCCTGTCCGGACCTTCTCACCGGACACCGTGAGTATGTTCTCCCCGTCTCGGGAGAGGTCACATGTGATCCGCCTTTCCGTATCGCTGAACTCGATGCCGGCAAGGAACTTGGGGTAGTTATAGAAATCGATACCGCCCCGCAGCGCGATCTCGGTGGTCACGGGCAGGTGGTATATGTAGACGCTGTACAAGCGGGCGAAGTACTGCCGGAGCACGTTGTACCCCGGAACGGGCGCGAAGTACGGGGAGTTCAAGAATATTTCCATGGAGAACTCGTTGTAGGGCTTGATGTCGGTATCGTAGTACTCGAACGCGGTCAGCCCCACCGCTCCAACGCCCGGTGCCACCTGTGCCGGTACGAACCGCACGTCGGGAAGCATGCGTTTTAGCTTCAGGAGGTTCGCGGGCAGCATGATGGTGAACATGCGCGCGTCCCTGTAGAAGATGGGGAACGATGCTGTGCCCCCATCGACCTTCAGCTTCACCTGCTCGATGCCGTCGAAGAAATCGTGATGCATATCGACCACCCCCAATTATCTGCAGGTAGATAAGTATATAACACCTGGAACCTCGTTTGCGCTCGGCCCTCGTGGAGTCTGCAAGCCCCCTTTCAGTTATAATCTACCCCCGGGAGGTAGAAAGATGTCTTCAAAGGTCTTTTTCGCAACGACGGGAGGACACGTAAAGCAGGGGCCTGTCGACAAGATCCGCATGCTCTTCGAAGCCGCGGGTTTCAAGGACATCGTCTCAGAGCGTGACCTGGTCGCTTTGAAGATGCACTTCGGGGAGAGGGGCAACACCACTTTTGTCTCCCCTGCCTATGTGCGGCCTATCGTGGAAGAGATAGTCTCCTGCGGTGGGCGGCCTTTCCTCACCGACACTGGATGTCTCTACTTCAGCGGCCGCGCCAACGCGGTAGGTCACCTGCTGGTTGCGGCGGAGCACGGCTTTTCGCCGGAAACGACGCTTGCCCCGGTGCTCATCGCCGACGGCCTGAGGGGATCGGACGTCACACCAGTCGAGGTCGGCCTCAAGCACTTCGACACGGTGGATGTGGCGGCAGGCATCCACGACGCCAACAGCCTGATGGTCATCACGCACCCGACCGGACACGGCCTGACGGGATTCGCGGGGACCATCAAGAACATCGGCATGGGGGCCGGTGGCAGGTACATGAAGATGAACATCCACGCGCAGGTGAGACCCTCAGTTGACAACGAGAAGTGCGACCTCTGCGAGACCTGCCTGGAGAACTGCCCAACGGGCGCCATCTCGGTCGTTGACGGCGAGATAAAAATCGATAACGACGTCTGTTTCGGATGCGGTGAATGCCTGGCGATGTGCCCCAGCAGGGCTATCACGGTCAACTGGGTGGGAGACCCACTGGTCGCGCAGGAGAAGCTCGCGGAGATAACCTACGCTGCATTGAAGAACAAGAGCGGGCGCGTAGGATTCTGGTGCATTCTGATAAACATAACGCCTTCCTGCGATTGCTGGAACTTCAGCACCACACCCATGGTAGGCGACATCGGCTTCCTGGCCTCGCTCGACCCCATCGCGATAGACCAGGCCACGGTTGACCTCATCAACCGCCAGACCTGTCCCGATTCGACAACGCCCGACAGGTTTAGAGCGCTGGCTAACAGCCGCTGGGACCGGCAGCTCGAGTACGGCGAGGAATTGGGCCTGGGGACCAGGGACTACGAACTGGTGCAGGTAGGGGACTAAGGCTCGGCTGCAGCCGCACCCGGTGAACGCTGCGATTGACACAGGTTATGATATTCTGCCGCGGGGGTAATCTAAAATGACGACGGTTGTAGCGATCCTGATGGCGGTCATCGGCACGATATGTTTCAACTACGGCGTCTACCTGCAGAAGGTAGAAGTAGTCAAGCTGCCGAAGATAAAGCTCAAGCTCAAGTGGTCGGTACTGAAGGCTTTCCTCACCAGCAAG
>JAENXM010000370.1 GCA_016649525.1 Actinomycetota bacterium | reverse complement strand
TCCTGTACCTTTATGAAGACCTTCTCCGACCAGGGCCGAGGCGGGGTGCCGAAGAGGAAGGTCACCATGCCGTTCTCCTCGATCGTCAGGTCCGCCAGGTAATCGAACGGGTCCTTTCCCGCCTCCCGGGCGAGGTCAACGACTCTCTCTCCTTCGACAGAGCGGTTTTTCTCGCTCGCCACGGATAGGATCCGGAGCATCTTCCAGCCGAGGGCCTTGATGTAGTTATCCGACCAGGAACCCTCCTCCCAGTGTGGCCACTGCGGTTTGAGGGTCTCGACGGTCTTTCTTATCTTTCCTCTCTCGGCCGGGTCGCGTAGCCGCGCGAGCAGGGCGCCTGTGCCCCCGATGTTCACCCACGGCGGATAGAGTTGGGTCACGGTGGTGTTCCCCATCACGTAAGGGATGAAATCCATCCCGACTTCGATGCCGTCCTCCAGTGCCCGGTCCACCTGCCTGATGGCCTTCTTCAGAACGGGGTTTGGTATCCCGGGGAGAGGCAGCACACGGTTGACGGCCTCGAGCGCGCCAATCATGTTATAGAGGATATCCGCGGAGCGGCCCAGGTATGGAACCGCGAACACGTGGGATAGCTGGAGCGGACAGCCGCTGCGGGATGCTATCTCCAGCGCCTCCTTGACCGCGAGGTCGTATGTCCCGCAGTGGCCCCTCACGTGGGTCGCGTACCGCCCGCCGTATTCGCCTGCGACCTTTGCGAGCTCGACTATCTCATCGGTATGTGCGTACATCCCCGGGAAGTAGGTGAGGCCGGTCGAGAATCCCCGGCATCCCGCTTCCATCCCGTCCTTCACCAGTCGTTTCATCCTGTTGAGTTCATCTCCGGTGGAGAAGCGGGCCTCGTTTCCCATCACCGCGATTCGGATCGGCCCGTGCCCCGCCAGCGGGACGAAGTTCATAGGCAGCCCGCGCCCCTTCAGGTAAGTGTGGAACTCCCGCTGCGTCTCCCATGGATGCTCGACGTCTTTGGGGATGCCCATGCTCCGGATTGTCGAGCTCATCAGGTCCGACTGCGCCTCAGGCCATGGGGCCACCGACCAGCCGCAGTTGTTGGACACGCACGTGGTCATCCCCTGCCTGAGGTACGGCTCGAAGAGCCGCTTATAGTCGTTTCGGATCAAGTACATGTCGTTGTGGGAATGGATGTCGATGAACCCCGGGCAGACCTTCTTGCCGCCCGCATCGATGATGGTGGCCGCCTCTGTTTCAGAGACCTTCCCTACCTCGACTACCCGACCGTCCTGGACCCCGACGTCGGCCGTGAATCCCTTCTTGCCTGTACCGTCGATTACCTCGCCGCCGCGGATCAGGAGATCAAGCATTGTTCACACTCCTGGATAGGATCGGATATTCAAAGTACATTCTATTCAAAAAAAAGTGCCGGGCACCAATCCGTTACAAAGGCTGCTCCGTGTGCCCTAAGGCGGCCCGGTCCGGATGCTCGACGTCTCGCAGGGCGATTATGAATACTATCCC
>JAENXM010000141.1 GCA_016649525.1 Actinomycetota bacterium | reverse complement strand
GGGAATACCGCGAAAACCTGGGTGCACAGGGCGAAAAGAGAGCTATGCAGGTCCCTGGAGGGAGTGATATAACGTGAAGGAAAAGAGCTATAACGGGGCGATGGAAGCCATCGAAAGCCTGGGGGACACCAGTCATCGGCGCCAGGGATGGCTGTTCTTGAGAAGGCACGTCAGGCGGTGCTCGGATTGCTGTGCATACTTGACGAGGATGGAATCGGTCATCGAGGCCCTTGACGAGCTCCAGTCGGTCTCCGCACCCTACGAGCTCCTGGAGGCTGTCATGGGCTGCCTGCTTCCAAGGTTGTCGTATGAAAGTCCGACCGTTGAGGAGCCCTCGCAAGGCCACCGGGGTTTGCTGGTGCTCGCCGGCGCTGCAGGCCTCGGCGTTGCCGTTGCCATCGCGCTTGCCATTTGGAGACATATCGTCGGGCAGCAGGGCGATGAGGAGCTTGCCTCTGTTGGCACAGCCTGAAAGTAGCGGAATCGAAGCTCAGAAGAGTGGATCGTGTGGGTAGCAAGGCAGGCAGTGGATTCATCATGGACAAAGATACGCTGGCAGTCATCGGCGCGGGATGCTGGGGAACGACTCTAGCAGCGCTCGAGGCGCACAACTTCTCGCGGGTAAACATTTTTACAAGAGAAGCAAATGTCTGCGAGGAGATTCTGAGGTTTCACACGAACGAGAGTTACCTTGACGATTTCACCATACCGTGCAATGTCGTGCCGACGACCTCACTTGAGCACGCTCTTGATGGAGCGTCAATCGTCATTGTAGCAGTCCCTTCTCATGCGGTCCGGGAGGTTACCCGCAGGATCGGGAGCATTTCAGCGGAAAGACTTCCGACGGTGCTCGCCACGAAGGGACTCGAGGAGAATACCGGTCTCGTAAGCTTGGAGGTCTGGAGGCAGGAAGCCGGATACACCGCTCGCCGCGACCCGCGCGATGCGATGGTCCTCTCTGGTCCGAACCTGGCGCGAGAGATTTCGAGGGGCTTGCCGGCGGTTTCCGTGTTGGCCGGTCAGGAACAGGGCTTGGTGTGGGGCACTGTCAGGAAGCTTTCGCAGCCGCTTTTTTCCCTTGTGGGTTATCATGACCCACTCGGCGCACAGGCGTCGGGCGCTCTCAAGAACGTATACGCGATAGGTTGCGGATTGGCGAAAGGGCTTGGATGGGGTGACAACGTTACCGCGGCTATCATTTGGCGGGGCTTGGAGGAGACCGCGTTTTTTGCTGAAGCGATAGGCGGGGATCCCGCCGTCATCATGACCCCCGCCGGATTGGGAGATTTTGTCGCTACCTGCATATCACCTTTGAGCCGTAATCACGATCTCGGCCGAATCATTGCAGGCGCCGGGGGAGTCAATGAAGAGATACGGGGAATCAGGGAAGGCTTTCAGACGGCGAGGGAGGCGTCGAGGCGTGGCCGCTCCCTGGGGCTGGAGCTCGACCTGCTTGAGGCCATATGGTCGGTAGTCTCAGGCGAGGATCAGCCCGAAGCCATCCTCGAGGCCGCTTGCGGAGCGTCAGATGGCACCAGAGGTCAGGCTGTCGCGCGGGGACGAGCCGGGAGGGCTGAGCATCCGTCGGCTCATCGCGGTTATTGGCCCGAAATGGGGGTGGCTGCTGGATGAAAGTCGGTATCCCCAGGGCACTGCTGTACCACCACTACGGAGAGCGTTGGCTGGCGTTCCTCGATGCCCTCGGCGTCGAGGCAGTGGTCTCGGAGTGCACCACAGACGATATCATTACCGCCGGCGCGTTCCGGGCAGATAACGAGACCTGCCTGCCGGTGAAGGTCTTTTCCGGCCACCTGCTCTGGCTGATGGACCGGGTGGACGCGGTCCTGGTGCCAAGGGTGGTGAGCCAGGAGCGTGGGACCTGCTCGTGCCCGAAGTTCATGGGGTTACCCGACCTTGCTCGCTCTCTCGATCCCGACCTGCCGCCGGTGCTGGCGCCGAGGATGGACCTCGGCGACAGGCGGTATCTCTGGGCTCGTGAGTGGTACGGGGTTGCGCGTAGCCTCAACGGAAGCAGGGTTTCGTCGGCTGCGGCAGTGGCCGGACTCCTCCACGGACTCAGCGGGTACCGTGCTCGAGAGGATGACGGCCTTCCTGTAGGTGACATGAAGATCGGCGTTGCGGGTCATCTCTACAACGTCCACGACCATCGTGTTTCCCTGGGCCTGCTGGACCGTATTCGCAGCATGGGGGCAACCCCGATAACCGTTGACGAGGTGCCTTCGCGACAGATCCACAAGCATGCTAAGACGCTCTCCCACAGGATATTCTGGGGCTTCGAGAGAAGGCTTGTGGGCGCGGTGCTCCACTGGAGCCGAACTGCGGATGTCTCCGGAATTATCTTCGTCACCTCCTTCGCCTGCGGACCCGGCTCGATTGTAGGTGCGCTTATTGAGGACCAGCTTGACCGCGAGGGTTCCGTGCCGCTCATGACCATCACCCTCGATGAGCACTCGGCTGAAGCCGGACTGGTCACGAGACTCGAGGCTTTCACTGATATGCTCAGGCACACTGCTCGCGTAGCCCGCAGGATCAATGCCCTACAGGATGCGGGCAACGGAGGTGGCCCTTGAAGATAGCTGTCCCCCGCATGGGCAACCTGCCGTTGATTATCCGGGACCTTGCCAATAGGTTCGGCCTTGAGTATATCGAAACGCCGTCTTTCAGCGAGCGCACCGTGGAGATCGGCGCGGCGCTCGCGCCCGAGTTCGCCTGTTTTCCGCTCAAGGCTGTTCTGGGAAGCTTCGTCCAGGTCCTGGAGGCCGGGGCCGACACGCTCGTAATGGGGGGTGGGCACGGCCCCTGCCGATTCGGGTCCTACGGTGAGGTGCAGAAGAGGATTCTCGAGAGGGAGGGTTACAGTTTCAAGATGCTGATCCTCGACTCGCCTTCCACGTCCCTCAAGGACTTTCACGAAGGCCTTCGCTCTATTCTGCCCAGGCAGCACGTGAGGCTTCCCGTCCTCCTAAGGGAGCTTTTGCGAGTGCTCTCCAAGGTCGTGGTTTTTGACGAGGTCGAGAAGTGGGCGCTCGCGCTCCGCGGCCTGGAGGCTGAGCCGGGTGCTGTGGACAGCGCCCTTGAGGACTCTCGGGAGATCATCGGCCGCGCTTTCTCATCGAAGGAGATAAAGGAAGCGCGGCGGGAGGCGCAGTCGCGGTTCGACGGGGTTCCGCTCGATCGGGAAAGGGCTCACCTTAAGGTCGGCCTGGTCGGTGAGATCTTCATAGTCCTGGAGCCCTACTTCAACTTTGACATAGAGAGCTGGCTCGGCAGGCGGGGCGCGGTTGTTGAGCGGTCTGTGAGTATCTCCGACACTGTCTACCCCGGCGGTCGGAACCCGGTCTTCGGGTACAACGATCGAATCGTGGCCAAGGCTGCCGCTCCCTATCTTTCCCACGAAGTGGGCGGGGACGGGTTGCTCACGGTGGGGGCCACAACCATATATGCGCGCCGGGGCTTCGACGCCGTTGTTCATCTGCTTCCATTCACATGCATGCCCGAGGTGATAGCGAAGGGAGTGCTGGCGCGGATGTCATCCGAACTCGATATCCCGGTGCTTTCTCTGAGCATAGACGAGCAGACAGGCCGGGCCGGCGTCCAGACGCGGCTCGAGGCGCTGCTGGACCTGGCCTGGAGCAGAAGGCGCAAGGGAAGGACCGCCGGTACCGCGGCGGTCGGTGAAGAAGGGGGTTGGAAGGTTGAAGACAAAACTTTTAAAGCCGCTCAGTAAGGTCGAGAGAAGGCTCGATTTTAAGGAGACCGCGGAGGTCGTACGCGCCCTTTTCTCCTGGAAGCCGGGTCCGATCACGGGAGTCCTGGTCAGGGCGCTGTCGGGGATTATGCGACCGCTCGAGCAGGGGTCGTACGGGGGGCCGAGTCTCTCCGGGGAGCCACACCGCGCCAGCTGGGTCATCGCCTCGCCTCTGGCCGTCTTCGTGCTCCCCGAGGCCGGACACCGCCACAAGTTGTTCCTCGCGGCCAGGCTCAGGAACACCGGCCACATCAACATCATCCAGGACCCGCCGGAGGGCGTGAAGACAAGGCCCGCCAGGATAGTGGAGAAATCAAAGAAAGCGAAGGGGAAAGCAGGCAAGAAAGGCAGCAGCCGCAAGGGCGCTGAGTCTGGCGTCAGCCGCAGGCTCAAGGATAAAGCGGAAATGCTTGAAAAGGCCGGGCTCTCGACGGGAGAGCACCACGACGTTGAAGGCGGCTGCGACTTCGACCTCGAGGCTTTGATCGCCGTCCAGCGCGAGAGCGACGTGGACATGACCGTGGTACCGGTCGTCCGCGCGCATCACCAGCTTACGCCCGACGCCCCTCCCGCCACCATAGCGGCGAAGGCCTACAAGTTCACGCCGTTGCCGCTGATCAGGAAGGCAACCAACTGGGCGCGCACGTTCCGCACAGCGAGGGTCAAGAACTGCAGGCCCCTGGTACTCTCCACGTGGTTGACCGAACACCCAGAGCCCGACCTGTGCTCCCAGGCATCGGCCCTGCGCGTCGAACTGATGAGTCACATCGAGTCGGAGCGCCGGGCCTGCACCGGGCCTCCGCTCCCGCCGAAGTGGGAGGTCAGGAGGCGGGTTATCGCGGACCCGGTGCTTGCCGTATACATGCAGGACTACGCGTTGAGCCAGGGCATCACACGCGAGGCGGTGCTCGCCGAGGCCCGCGAGTACATCGAGGAGATCCAGTCCGTCTACAGGGTCGGCGTCGTCCGGTACTTCTGCCGCGTCGTCGACTACCTCTTCGACAAATTCCTGGACGGCATCGATGTCGACCGCGAGGGCATAAGGTTCCTCGCGGAGTGCGACAACCGCTCGAGGATCGTGATGGTCTGTGACCACAAGAGCTATGTCGATTCCCTGCTCATCGGCTACGTGATGTTCCGCTGCGGCATGGTTCCGCCCCAGCAGGCCGCCGGGCAGAACATGGATTTCTGGCCTATGG
>JAENXM010000363.1 GCA_016649525.1 Actinomycetota bacterium | reverse complement strand
CGTGGAGGAGCACTCACTCGAGCAGGTCTACAAGCAGCTCAACAAGCTCATAAACGTGATCAAGGTCGTGGACCTGCCGGACGAGAACAGCGTCCAGCGGGAGCTGGTACTGGTCAAGGTCAAGGCGGACGCCAGGACCAGGGCCGAGATAATAGAGATGGTGGACATATTCAGGGGAAAGATAGTGGATGTCGGCAAGGGTACGGTCAGCATCGAGGTCACCGGCACGGGGAGCAAGCTCAGGGCTTTGGAGGACCTATTGAGACCGTACGGTATCGTAGAGCTTGTGCGGACAGGGATGGTCGCCCTCAACCGGGGCTAGTCTCGAAACGTCGGGCCCACCAAGGAGGGGAAGATGGCAAAGATATACTACGACAGCGACACTGATTCCGAGGTCTTAAAAGGCCAGAAGATAGCGGTGATAGGTTTCGGCAGCCAGGGGCACGCGCATGCCCAGAACCTGGCTGAAAGCGGGCTCGACGTCGTGGTGGGGCTAAGGGAAGGGAGCACCAGTGCTGAAAAGGTGAAAGCTGCGGGGCTGGCGGTTGCATCGATAGGCGAAGCCGCGGGCATGGCGGACATCATCATGATGCTGGTACCCGATGACCGCCAGGGGGATATCTACAAGATGGAGGTCCGCCAGGGCCTCAAGAGCGGCAACGCGCTTTTCTTCGCTCACGGGTTCAACATACATTACAACCAGATCGTGCCGCCCGACGACGTCGATGTCATAATGGTCGCGCCCAAGGGTCCGGGCGTGATGGTGCGTAAGATGTATCTGGAGGGGGGCGGAGTACCCGCGGTCATCGCGGTACAGCAGGATTATACGGGAATGGCGCTGCACAGGGGGCTCGCGTACGCCTGGGGGATCGGTGCCACGAAAGCCGGCGTCATCGAGACCACTTTCGCCGAGGAGACGGAGACCGACCTGTTCGGCGAGCAGGCGCTCCTCTGCGGCGGCGTGTCCGAGTTGATAAAGGCCGGGTTCGATACACTTGTGGAAGCCGGCTACCAGCCGGAGGTCGCCTACTTCGAGTGCCTGCACGAGTTGAAACTGATTGTCGACCTGATACACTACCACGGTATCAGCGGGATGCGGGCCAGGGTGAGCGATACCGCCGAGTACGGCGACATGACGAGGGGCAAGAGGATCATAAGCCCCGCGGTAAGGCAGGAGATGAAGCAGCTCCTGGACGAGATACAGACCGGCGAGTTCGCTACAGAATGGGTACTCGAGAACAGGGCCGACAGGGCGTCAATGACAGCGCTCCGGCGCCTGGAAGCGGCTCATCCTCTGGAGGATGTTGGAAAGAGGCTCCGCTCCATGATGACCTGGTTAGAGGAATGAGTTTGAGAGAATTCCGGCAGGAGAAAAGAAGAGAGGTGTCTTGAAAAAAGACTACATCTTCACGCCCGGCCCCACACCGATACCTCCGTCGGTCGGGCTTGCGCAGGTGAGGATGATCCACCACAGGTCCGCCGATTTCGGCGAGCTGCTCGCGAGGGTGCTCGAGGGGCTCAAGTACGTCTTCCAAACGAAGAACGAGGTAATCCTGTTCGCCTCGAGTGGAACAGGCGCCATGGAGGCCGCTATCACGAACTGCCTTTCG
>JAENXM010000144.1 GCA_016649525.1 Actinomycetota bacterium | reverse complement strand
TGTTTCGATTCTGGAGTATAATGTCTGACACCTGGAACGGGGAAGTCTGTGATGGCTTCCCTGTCGTTGGGTGGCGGCGTTCAGATTAGAGGTTGCCAGAGCTTACATCTTAGGTAAAAGTACCTATTCCGGGGGGCTGGAGCGATGGCTCGTATCCTCAAAGAGACCGGCGCGGTAAAGGATTACTGGCTGGAACCGGACTCACGAAGGTTGGAGCCAAGGACGCTGGCTTTGACCGATTCCAGAGGCAGACCACTTGAGGAAATCCCTTATTCACCCGGTGCGCCGCCGGAGATCTCAACCGTTGCTGGAACCCCGAAAGGCCTGCTGATCGACTTCGGAAAAGAGGTCGGGGGCTACACTCACTTAAAGTTCGCGTCCAGCAGATGTCGGCGTATAGGTGCCCAGGCGGTGGAGTCCATCCGTCACATAATCAATCCTTTATTCGCAGGCCGTCTGTCAAAGGTCGATTTCGGAACAAAGCACGCGGGTTTTGACCCCGGGTTCAAGGAAGTGGTTGACCTGCCGCACTTCGGCGGCTTCCGCTACCTGTGGCTCTATCCCGAGCGGCCGGGAAGTCTCGAGTTAGGTGAAGTATGGCTCGATTACACCCCGCATCTACCGGCGGATCCGGCGGAGTGCGGATATTTCCTCTCGAGCGATGACCTGCTGAACCGAGCCTGGTTCGCGGGCCTTCATACAATCGAGATGTGTACGGTTGACCCCACTCTCGGCGCCGACGGTAAAACCCGAATAGGCGAGGGAAGCTGGGTACTCATCGACGGCGCCAAGAGGGACAGACTCATCTGGACTGGAGACCTTGGTCCTATGGCGGAGGCTGTCTATGTGAGCGATTTCAACACAGATGCGGTGCGAGACTCGCTTACGTCGCTGGCCAGGCGCCAGCGGCGGGATGGATACATACCAGGGTGCAGCCCTGCTCCGGGCATAGGGCGTCTGGTAAGCGGTCTTTTCGGCGAGTACGTCGCCTGGTGGGTCGTCGTTCTATACCAGTACTACCTGCACACCGGTGACCTCGAGACACTGAGGGAGCTGTTCCCTGCAGCCGTAAGGGCCCTGGCGTACCTCGAGTCGCAGTGTAAGGAGGGGCTTTACAAGCAAAGCCCGCTCAACATGGAGGAATGGTGCTTCACCGTCATCCGCCTGGGGAAGCCCACGCACACCAACGCGATGTATTACTGGGCTTTACGCGGCGCTTCATTCCTCGCGGGGGAACTGGGTGAGGATGGTCTCTCAGTCGAGTACGAAGCACGGGCGTCTGATCTCCGGAAGGCTATCGAGCACGAGCTTTGGGATGAAGTGCGGGGGGCTTTTGTCGACACTACCGTCAACCGGCGTCGCGTCCCGCAGGACGGTAACTCGATCGCCATTGTGTCCGGCCTCGTAAAGGAACCAGAGAGGCGGGAGAGGATTCTGGCTTACTTGAGGAAGAACTTCTGGGAGAGCTGGGGCTCGAACAACGTGGACGTGCCATACTATCCGCTTACCCCGGGCTTTCCCTGGCACAACAGGCGAGTCATGCCTTTCATGAACTACTACGAGGCCCTCGGGCGATTCATGTGCGGGGACGATGACGGAGCGATGGAACTCATCAGGCGCTGCTGGGGAAACATGGTGGACACCGAACCCGGGACCACTTTCTGGGAGTGGGCGGGACGCCGGGGTCAGGTCGACGGTCATTTCTGCTCGCTATGTCACGGCTGGTCAGCGGGCGTGGTGCCCCTGCTTTCGAAGTACGTGCTCGGCGTAAGGACGGAGGGCGTGGCTTACAAGACATTCAGGTTCGATCCACACCCGGCCGGCCTGGAATGGGTCGAGGGCAGGGTCCCGGTCAAAGGTGGGTTCATCGAGGCCAGGGTGGAGAGGAAAAAGGATGGCTACGATATGAAGATAAACGCTCCAAAAGGAATGGAGCCTGTGAGCTGATATGATGTCTTATAACAAAAGGAGGTAGGAGCCATGAGAATCATTGCTCTGGGTGGCGCGGGGGACATGGGAAGCCACGCTGTTCGCGACCTCGCAAAGCAGGACGAAGTGGAAGAACTGATGATCGCCGACTATAACGAAGAAGCGGCAAGAAAGCTCGCGCAGGAGCTGGGGCCCAGGTGTAAGTCCATGAAGGTAGACGCGAACAACCCCACCGAGCTCGCGAAAGCGATCGAGGGTTATGACGTGGCGACCAGCGCGATCGGTCCCTTCTACAAGTACGAGTACAAGGTGGCAAGGGGCGCAGTTGACGCAGGTGTGAGCTATGTCAGCATCTGCGACGATTATGATGCGGCGGAGGCGGTATTCACGCTGGACAAGGAGGCAAAGAAGAAGAAAATAACCGTCCTCACCGGTCTGGGGTGGACGCCGGGGCTTTCAAACGTGCTCGCTCGAAAGGGTGCTGACCGGCTAGACGAGGTGGACGAGATCGCCGTTGCATGGGGCGGTAGCGCCTCGGACTCCGAGGGCTACGCGGTGATACTTCACGTCATCCACATCTTCACTGGGTTCGTACCGTCGTTCCAGAACGGCCGGATGAAGCAGGTGCCGGCGGGAACCGATCGGGAGAGGATAGTGTTCCCGGAGCCGGTAGGGGAGATCTACGTCTATCACCTAGGGCACCCCGAGCCGGTTACGATACCGCGTTTCATCGACGCGAAAACCGTTACCCTCAAGGGCGGCCTCTCGGAGGAGGAGCTGAACCAGATCTGCATCTGGATCAACAAGCTGCACCTGAGCTCGACCACGGCCGCCAAGGACAGGCTCGGGAAGCTCGTGAAGTTTCTCGCGCCCGTGCTTTTCCAGCTCGGAAAGCCCGAGAACCCCTGCTCCGCGATCCGTGTAGATATCACGGGAAAGAAAGGCGGCAAGCGCACCCGAATAGTATACGGGGCCGCGGACCATATGAACAACATCACTGGCCTGCCCCTCGCCATAGGGGCGCTGATGATGGGCCAGGGAAAGATAAAGGCCAAGGGGGTCCAGGCTCCGGAGGGATGCGTGGACCCGGACTTCTTCCTTTCCGAACTGGGCGAGCGCGGCGTGAAGGTATACGAGGGCGCGCATTTCGAGAACCTCATCAATTAAGAACTACCGGCGTACAAAATACTTTACAGGGTTGTAGCCAAGAAGCGAACAGGCACATTGAGCAGGGTCTGTGTCTTCGGAGACGTACACGGTAACCTTCCCGCCTTTGAGGCGGTCCTGGCGCATGCCTGCGGCTGCGATGCTTTCTGGTGCGTGGGCGACACCGTCGGATACGGTCCTTTTCCCAACGAGTCCGTGAATAGGGTCGAGGAACTCGGCGCTAAATGCGTCTCGGGTAATCACGACCTGGGGTCGTCGGGGGGGATCAGCCTTCTCGATTTCAATGTTTATGCGCGGGCAGCTTGTGAATGGACCGGTCGGAACCTCGAGGAGCGGACACGTGAGTACCTTCTATCGTTGCCTCTGAGGCAAAACCCGATGACCGACTTCCTGGTCGTGCACGGCAGCCCGAGAGACCCGGTGTGGGAATACATCCTGTCTTCCCAGGAAGCCGCCGTGAACTTCGGCCAATCGAGCGAAGCGGTATGTTTTCACGGGCATTCCCACGCTCCAGCGGCCTTTATCCTCAGCGAAGAGCAAAAAGTGGACCTTGTAATCCCTGAGGACGGCACGGAAATCGTGCTGGTGGATGGTTTTCGCTATCTGTTAAACGTGGGGAGCGTCGGCCAGCCGAGGGACGGGGACCCCAGAGCGTGCTACGTCATCTATCAGCCGGGGAAAGAAGTCGTCTCCTATCACCGTGTTCCTTATCCCGTCACCGAGGTGCAGGAGAAGATGGCCGAAGCCGGCCTTCCCTCGATCCTTATCAAGCGCCTCGCATTCGGCCGCTGACCTTTTGCTGGCGTTTGTGAGAGCGGCAAGGTATCTTCGGTCGGGCAGCCAATATTCCGTATGGTGATGAATGGATGATATATGTCTTCGTTGAACATGAATGACTCGAATTCGCAGGAAAAAACCGGTTTCCCGACAAAGTCAGCCGTATTAATATCGCGCGTATTCAATCCGCTGTATGTGGCGGTGCCGGCTCTCCTTGCGGTCGCTCTCAAGGTCTCGTCGGATTTACTGCACGGCTTTTTGTGGTGGCTGCTTTATATCACTTTCAGCACTGTAATACCCTTCGTCGACCTGCTCGTCCGCTTGCGCCTTGGCAAGGTGAGCGATTTCCACGTATCGAAAAAGGAAGAGAGGACGATGCCGATGCTTTACAACATCGGCTACCTGACGATCGGTGTTGTGGTCATGGTAGTGCTTGGCGCCCCCAAGGCCATCGTGGCGGTGGGGGTGACGAGCCTTTTCCTCGTAGTCATATCCCTTATTGTGAACTTCTGGTGGAAGATAAGCCTCCATGCGTTTGGCCTCTTCGAGATATACACCCTCCTTGTCCTGGTTTTCCGCTCCTGGTCATTTATCGTATACAACAGCTACTTGCTGGTGATGCTCGCGGCCGTTTGCTGGGCGCGCATCTACCTGAAAAAACATACTCCTTTGCAGGTTCTGGCCGGCGCGATCGGAGGGATCGTGTTACCCGTCGCGGTCTTCTGGGCGTTCGGGTTGTTGTAGGGTTTCGGGAACTGCGAGCGCTCCGGCCGAGTCTACTTACAGGAAGTGCATTAGCCTTCGCTGTCAGGCTGAGACTGCATTGGATAAAATACGTTAAGTGTATAGATAAAGGCCAGGTATATGAGAAAGATCAGGTACGTACTAATAGTTTTGTTGTTCGTCTCACTCCTGCTCCTACTGGTTCCCGGATGTGGAAATAAAAAGGTGGTCACGAAGTCTGATGACACCGAGGGCAGGCCTGAACGGGTCACAGGATATGAGGCCATGCAGTACTGCGAGCCGGCGGCCGATAAGTGGGAGAAGGAGAACTGGGTCA
>JAENXM010000168.1 GCA_016649525.1 Actinomycetota bacterium | reverse complement strand
TGTTTATGTAGTGCAGGCAGGTGTCATCGTCGAAATGGAACTCCACCCTGCCCCACCTGGGCTTCGGCTCACCTTTCCCTGTGAGCAGGAGCTCGCCTGACATGCCGAAGTGTAAAAGGAGCAAGTTCCCCCCGTCAGTCGGTACAAGGACATACTTGCCGCGCCTCTTTGCCTCCAAGAACGAAGCGCCCTTGAGGCCTTTCCCGAGCGATGCCGGAGTGGTCCCGGAGAGCACCCTCTTGTCAAGGACGGCAACCCGTTTGATAGGGCGGCCGAGAGAGGTCCTCTCTATGTAAAGTTTTCTTACTTCGACATCCGGAAGCTCGGGCAATTCAAACGCCCCCTTTTCCCTCTATCATGGCCTTTATCGTGAGCGCATTCTCTATTGCGAACCCGCCGTAGTCGTTGTTGAAGTAGACGAAGGCGTCTCTGCCGTCCGCAAGGTGTCCCTCAATCTCGGCCGCGAGTATCCCAAGCTCTTTTTTGGTGTATAAGGGCGCCTGCTCCGTGTGTCCGCTGTGCAGGCGGAAGAAGACGAAGTCGGCGGTGACCTGCCGGGGGCTGGGCCAGTGGGGGCTGTCCGCGGAGCAGAGCGCGGCTCCGTGTCGGCGTAAGACTTCCATGACCGCTTCCGTAAGCCACGACTCGTCCCTAAACTCGAAGACCAGCCTGTACTTCTTAGGGACGATCGACAGGAACTCCTCGAGCCTTTCCACGTTGACGTTCCAGCGCGGAGGAAGCTGGAACAGGACCGCGCCACACCTGTCCTCCAGGCCGTACAGGTTTTCGTAGAACCTCTTCACCGCTTCGACCGGGTCCTTGAGCTTTTTGACGTGGGTGATGTAACGGTTGCCCTTTACGGTGAAAACGAAGCCGGGAGGAGCGCCCTCGCGCCAGTTCTCGAACGTCTTCCTGGAGGGGAGCCGATAGAACGAGTAGTTGATCTCGACGGTGTCGAATCTCTTCGCGTAGTAATCGAACCATTCCGACTGCGGCAGGTCCTCGGGGTAGAAGACCCCTCTCCAGTGCTCATAGACCCACCCGGAGGTGCCGAGGAAAAGCTTTGCCATGGTGCCACCAAGTCCGACTGACAATAGTTTAATCGTTTTGACGCGCGGGCGTATAACATCCTGCCGGCATGTCGGCTGAGAGTGGGCCTCGTTCTGTTATGATACGAAAAGGACACGGAGGGGGAGCCGATGGGTGGAGGCATAATCGTTGTCGGCAGTATAAACCTCGACATGGTCGTACTTTCTCCCGTGATACCCGGTCCGGGTGAGAGCATCTGTGCGGGTGATTTCCAGATGGTGCCGGGCGGTAAAGGAGCGAACCAGGCGGTGGCGGCTTCCAGGCTCGGCAACCACACCTTCCTTCTCGGACGGGTCGGGGTCGATCATTTCGGCGATATACTCATACAGAACCTCGAGTCCTGCGGTGTAGAAACGTCACTGGTCAGGCGAACGGAGAGTGCGAAGACGGGCGTCGCCCTGATAGTGATCGAGGGAGAGACTGGGGACAACACGATCGTGGTCGCCCCCGGAGCCAACTCGGAGGTCTCCGTCGAGGACCTGGACTCGCTTGACCCCTATTTCCGCCAGGCACACTCGATACTTTTCCAGTTCGAGATACCGGTCGAGGTGATAAGCGAGGGGGCGAAAAGGGCGAGAGATAACGGTGTGGTCACGATACTCGATGCCGGCCCCCCGCGGGGTGTAGACATCACTTACTGTCGGGATTTCGACGTCGTCTCGCCGAACCGGAGCGAGCTCGCCGCCCTGACGGGGCAGCCGGTCTCGGATATCGAGACCGCCCTCCGCTCGGCAAGAGTGATCACAGGTGAGGGTGTGCCGACCGTTGCGGTCAAGATGGGGGAGACCGGCTCCCTCCTGGTCACCCGCGAGGGCGCCTGGCACTTTCCCGCTTATGCGGTGAAAGCGGTTGATGGCACCGCCGCCGGCGACGCTTTCACCGCGGCGCTCGCCACGGCGCTTGGAGAAGGGATGGAGCTCCCCCGGGCGATGCGGTTCGCCAACGCGGCAGGCGCCCTCGCAGTCACCGTCTTCGGGGCGCAGCCCTCGATGCCCACGCGGGCGCAGGTGGAAGAGCTTATGGAATCCCAGAAATCGGAGGAGGAGAGTTGGAAGAGGATCGATTGACAATCGGCAACGACAGGCTGCGCTTCGCCATAAACGAGCCCGGCGTGCACCCGTTCGTCTCACTGCTCGTACCGGGCGAGGAAGGTTCGTGGCTTGCCGCCGCTTCTCTGGGGGCGCGGCAGGTAGAGTACTTCCACAAGGGTGCCGCTTTCCCGAGACTCCTGTCCGGCGGCGAGGAGTACGACTCAACAGCGCGGATCGAGGTTTCGGCCGCCGGTGACAGTGACCGGAGCGTTTCCATGACCGACATGCGCTCGGTGTTCGATATCGAAAGCAGGGTGGCGCTGGAGGGCGACGCGCCGATAATCCATGTGGTCCACAGGCTGACACCCACTGCGGACACAGGCGTGAACCGGGTCTTCGACCGGTACGACTTCGTCGCCGCTCCGGGCACGACCCCGACCGAGGGTCTCGATTACTGGTATGTCCCGCACCTGAGGCCGAAGCTGGACATGGTAATAGCGGACCACGTCTTCCGCCAGCCGGTGGTCATGATGCGGAAGGGAGACATCTTCTTCGCCCTGATACCGGACCTCGAGCTTCTTGAAGAGGCTTACGGAAGCGGCCCGGCCAGGTACTACCTTGATTTCGTGCTGTCGAGCGGGGAGAACCGCTCGCCCGCGGTCTGCCTGGGGATCGGGCAGACCAGGACAAAGGGTCACGTCTTCTTCAAGGGCACGTTCAACAGGGAGCTTTCGGTCAGGGAAGGCGAGCCTCTCCTTCTGGGTTATTACCTGATAATGGACCGTGGGGGATTCGGCAGGGAAGATGCCATGTCCTTCCTGTGGGGGCGCTTCGGACGCCGGTATCTTCTATCAGGACTGCCCCAGGTGACGAGCCTGGACCGCTACGCGTCGGCCGGTTTCGCGCGCACTTTCAAGAGGTCGGACCTGTTCCGAAAGTTCGAGCTCGAAGGTCAGCAGTGCGGCGGCACCGTGGCGCAGCATCTCGTCAACCGCAGGGGGGTTCGGCTGATGGGGCTGAGGGAACTGCGTGGTTACCTCCGGCTTCAAGATCTCGAGCTCATCCTTTTCAGGAAAGGTGTGAAGGTCCTTACGGGGAGCCCCGCGCGGGGGCGCATCTTCGAAAAAGTGGTCTACCGTTACGGCCCCAAGGTGCCACCGCATATACTCTTCCAGTCCTGGTTCAACAACCTGAGGAGCGCTTACGGGGCGTACTGGTTCGCCAGGAAATGGAACGACCACGAACTGCTCGAGAACGCGCTGGCCGTCAAGAACCTCGCAATCCTGGCCCCGAGGGAGGAAGGTGCTTTCCCGGCCGTATGCTACGCGACGGAGGAGGGGACTTTCTGGAACAGGGGGACCCGCGCGTTCAAGCACATAGACTGGTACCATACCGCCGACTGCTCGACGACGGCCTACTACATGGCGCTCTGGTTCAACGACCATGAGGGAGACCCGCGCCTGCTGGGCCGCTGCCGGGAGTTCGCGGAGTTCCTGCTCAAGGTTCAGCTTCCTTCCGGTGCCTTCCCGGCCTGGGTCCGGCCATCCGGTACGAAGATGGAGGTCTCACCCGCCCTCAAGGAGAGCGCGACCGCGGCCTGCTCCGCGATGTTCCTGGCTAAGCTTTACATGCTTGACGGAAGCGAGCGCTACCTGGAAGCGGCGCGCCGGGCCGCCGATTTCCTGGCGGAGGAGGTCGTCCCCCGGCAGAAATGGTTCGACTACGAGACCTTCTACTCGTGTTCGAGCAAGCGTCTCGGGATGTTCGATGCCTATACGGGTACATATCCTCAGAACGCTATGAGCATGTACTGGGCGGCGGAGGCACTGAGGCTGCTGCACCTGGGGACCGGTGACCCTGCCTACCTCGACCTGGGCCGAGAGGTACTAGACCACCTCTGCCTTTTCCAGCAGGTCTGGGACCCGCCGTTCCTGTCCATAAACGCCTTCGGAGGCTTCGCGTCGATGAACACCGACGCCGAGTGGAACGATGCCCGGCAGGCCCTGATCGTACCGGTCCTGATGGACTACTACCGGCTCACGGGTAATCCGGACTACATGGAGCGCGGCATCTCCGCTCTGCGAGCCTCCTTCACGACGATGTACCTGGATGAGAACCGGAGGGTGGCGCCCGGCAACATGAGGGACGTGCCGGATGAGGAGACCGGCTCGACCGCCGAGAACTACGGGCACTTTGGATACGA
>JAENXM010000145.1 GCA_016649525.1 Actinomycetota bacterium | reverse complement strand
TTCAGCCGCGCCTGCCGCGACTTTCGCCGCCTGTATACCAGCAGCCCGACCGCGACAACGAAGATCGCCACGCTCATAAGCTGGAAAACGAGCCCCGCCCTTGCGTCTGCGTGTGCCCGCCAGAACTCCATGAAGAAACGGATCACGGCATATGAAGCGATAGACATGAGGAAGAGGTCCCAGTCCCTGTTCAGGTACCTCCTCACCCACAGCAGGAAAGCGAAGGCCATGAGGTCGAGTATAATCTCGTAGATCTGTGTGGGATGTACCGGGCCGAACCCGAAGCTCACCGCCCAGGGCAGTCCGGAGGGCTTCCCGTAACAGCATCCGTTGAGGAAGCAGCCGACCCGGGCGATGGCGATACCAAGTGGTAAGGCGAGCCCTATGGCATCAAAAAACGCGCCGGCGGGCAGCTTCATCCACCTCACAAAGAGATAGAACACAAGCAGGCCGAAGAGGAGCCCCCCATAAAAGACCATCCCAGCGGTGTCCATGTCGAATGTGTTTCGCCAGTCCCAGTGCCCTACCAGGTAGAAAAGGCGACCTCCGACGAGGCTCGAGAGCGCACTCACAGCGGCAATGAAGTACACCTGGTAAGGTTCAACGCCACGTTTCTTGAGCTCGTGACGGACAATCATGACACCGACGATGAAGGCGATGAACAGCATCACCGAGTAGGAGTAGATCTTATAGCTGCCTATCTGGAAAAGAACCGGTCGCAACAATCGCCCCTTGTCCGTTTCATCGGTATTCAAGTTTACACGATTCCGGCCGGCTCTGAAAAGCGCCGGCCGGAACACAGGACTAGTATAAGTGATGTTTCAGGCAAGAACCTTATCGCGTTTCAGACCAGGCCGACCTTTTCAAACGCGTTCCTGATTGAAACCACCGCCGGACAGTCCGGCAGGTCGAAGAATGACTTGTCCTCCTCGTCGAAGCGCCTGATGGTGTCGTCCTCGGGTATCCATCCAATCACCTCGAGAAATGTGGACGCCTTTATCAAATCAACAGCCCTCTCGTCCAGCACCCTGTTTATCAGCAGTCCGGCGCCCTCTCCCTTGACCATCCGGTCCGCGACCTGCTTGATAGTTTCACCGACCCGTATCCCCTTGGTGGAGGTATCCGAGACGAGAAGGACGTAATCGACCTCCCCCATGACCCTGCGGTTCACCTGCTCGATGCCAGCTTCAGCGTCAATCACGGTGACATCAAATCTGCCCGCGAGTCCCGCGATCGCGTCCTTGAGAAGCACGTTGACCTTGCAGTAGCAGCCCTCGTCCTCGGGACGACCGATCGAGAGGAACGCCAGGTTCCCGACTTCGGTGAGCGCTTCCGCCAGGAGGTAGTCGAGGGAGACCGCGAGGTCCCTCTCATCGCGCTTCCCTTCCTTGACCTCCTCGATCAACTCCTTGCGCACATCGTTGAGCGTCTTATTCGGCTTTATGGAGAGGGCCATCTCGAGCCCTCCTCCGGGGTCGGCGTCAACCACAAGGGCCTTCGTACTTTTCAGCCGGCAAAGCTCCCTGGCCGCCACCGCGGTGACCGTAGTCTTGCCCACGCCTCCCTTTCCGCATACCGCGAGGATCATGTCTCTCATACCGCCTTCTCGCCCGCGAGCTTCTCCCTGATCTTCTTGAGCTCCATTACCCCGTCGCAGACGTCCCTGTACTCGCACGTTTCGCAGTCGAAGCTCTTCTCCTCGTACATCTTCATCATCGCTTCTATTATCCTCCGCGCCTCGGCCGCGGCGCCGGAAAGCCGCTCGACGTCATCGAGACTCGAGGTCACGAACAGCACCTCCACACCCGAAGCGGACGGCACTTCCTTGAGCCTCTTCACAAACGCCGCCCCCAGGTATCTCAGTGAAAAGCCCTGTTCCAGAGCTTCGCGTGCCACACGGCACCAGAGGCTATGTTTGCTCGGCCGGGTCCTCACCATGAAACCGGAAAGGCGCGTGTCGTAGACCGCGTCCCTGAGAGCCTGATAGCTTTCGTACTCATCCTCGAACGAGCCCCTGACCATCAGGACCTGGGCGAAGGGGAGGCTGAGCTCCCCCGACTCCCCCACATCCGGCCCGACAAGCGATATCAGGCCGTCCTCAACCGCGTGTCCCCCCGTCCATAGAAGAAGCGACAGAGAAACGGTCTGCGGGTTTCCGAGCTCGATGGCGGTGTCCTCTTCGAGAACCAGGCTCGATTCGGCCGGCCACGCCGGGGTGGAAAACGCCCTGAACTCACGGACTCCGCCAGCGCGCCTGGCCTCCGAAAGGAATCTCTTGACCTCTGTGAGCTGCTCGTCGAAAAGGCCCATGTCACTCCATCCCAGCGAGCAAGGCAGCCCCGATCGCCGAGGCGAGACGCGGGTCGTGCGGGAATTGATAATATGTACCACCCAGTTTTTCCCTGATGACCCTGTTTATGGTGTCGATCCTCGCGACACCGCCGGTCAGGGTGTACTTCTCATCTACGCCGAACTTTCGAGCCTGAGCCACGACGATGCTGGCAACGGCATCGCACAGGCCCGCCACGATATCAGCCGCGTCCTCTCCCGCGTTCACGTGCGATATGACCTCGCTCTCGGCGAAAACCCCGCACTGGCTGCTTATTTGCACCGGCTTCTTCGCGCCGGCGGCCGTCTCGTCTATCGCGTCAACACCGATGCCCACCGCTCCGCTCATCACCTCGAGGAAACGCCCCGACCCGGACGCGCACTTGTCGTTCCTCATGAAGTTAATGACCTCGCCCTCCGCGTCGAGTAGGATCGCCGTTATGCTCTGGCCCCCTATATCGACGGCCATGCTTATCTCGGGCAGGAGGTAACCCGCGGCGGAGCCCACGCATGTGACCTCGTCCTCGCAGAAGTCGACATCCTTGAGCAGTTTGGCACCGCTCCCGGTGCCCGCGGCGCTCTCAACCTTATCGCGCCCGAGACCTGCATCGGAGAGAACCGAAGTGACCAGGTCGCCGATCTCGCCCGCGACGTTGCCTGTTGTCTCGATGATACCGCTTGCGAGAAGCGAATCCCCGTCCAGGATTACTACTTTTGAAAGGAGGTTCCCGACGTCTATGCCCATGGTTATCACGCCGCACCACCCGCCCTGCCGGCCATTACGGCTGCACCGTATGCGCCGATGAGCTGCGGGTCGAGCCGCGGAGTGACCATCTTCACGTTCATCATCTTCTCGAGCTCAGCCCGGACCGCGACGTTCTTCGCGACGCCCCCCGACATCAACACCTCTTTCTCGATGCCCACTCGGCGCACCAGCGCGATGACCCTGTGAGCCATGGACCTGTTGATGCCGGCCGCCAGGCTCGCCTTGTCCACACCCCTCTGCAGATAATGTAGAACCTCGGTCTCCGCGTATATGCTGCAGCGGGAGCTCATGTGGATGTGGTCCTTCGCGCGCTGCGACATCGGGCCCAACTCCTCCAGGGTGACTCCCAGCGTCCGGCACATGACCTCGAGGAAACGTCCCGTACCGGCGGCGCACTTGTCGTTCATCACGAAGTCGGCAAGCTCTCCGCCTGCATCAACCCTGATAACCTTGGCGTCCTGGCCACCGATATCTATCACGGTGCGCACCTGCGGGACAAGTGAAAAAGCGCCGAGCCCGTGGCAGGATATCTCGCTCACGTTCTGCTGTGCCATCCCCTCATCCTGGATCTTCTCGCGCCCGTACCCCGTGCTCACACAGTAACCGATGTCACCCCACGAGAGGTTGTTCTCTTCGAGGAGCCCCCCCATGACGGCTCGCGCGGATTCAACTGGGTTTGGCTTTACGCTGATGCTCTTGGAGAGGATGACCTTGCCGTCTTCAAGCAGTACAGCCTGGGCCGTGAGAGAACCGATGTCTATGCCGGCAAAGAGCATCAGGCCACCTCAAGCCTCACCCGACGCGACAGCCCGTCGACCCCTGCCTCGCTTTTTCCTGGTAACCACGTTACGGATGAACTCGTCAATCTCCGCCTGGATGACGCTCATAGGCGTCATCCTCTTTATCCACGCGTCACCCTGAAGGATAAGCATCGGTATGCCCGTGCGCTTCATCAGTTCGTTTCTGAGTATCGCGGCTACGCTCCAGGTCTGCTTGCAGGAGTGGTGCCCGCAGAATATCGCGCAGTTGGCACCGAGTTCGCGGCATGCGTAGATGACGTCCTCCATCCACTGCACCGACATCGACTCGCCGCCCACCTGCCTGGTCATAGGCATGTTCCATGCCGCTTCCGCTATTCCCTCGACTATCGAATCCCTGTCAGTGGTATCGACGTGCTGCGGGAAGAACAGGTCAAGCCCGTCGCCAAGGTGAGTGAAACCGCTCTCCTCCATCCAATTGAAGAAGTTGGCGACGTCGAAGTAGTAACTCGTGTAGACCCACAGGCAGCGGGCGACCTCTTTTTCCGCGGGATATGCTTTTTCCCGGAGCCGCTCCTTGGCGACGTCCACCATGATCTGCAACGTCCGGACCGCCTCGTCGGTCCCCCACATGGCGAACCTTGCCCCGTAGGTAAATAATGAAAAAATATTGGGCACCGGGCAGGGTACCGCCTTGTGGAGGTCCCAGAGCTCGAGGCAAAGCTCGGTACACTCGTTCGCCTTTTCCGCTACGCGGCGCAGTTTCTCCTCCGTCAGCTCCTCACCTGAGAACTCATCGAGGTCGGCCACGAGCTTGCGATAATACTTGCTGTACTGCTCACGACCCCGGCTCGAATCGTCAACCGGCTTTTCCAGTATGAACTGGGGGATGCCGAGATAGTTCGAGACGAACTCGTGGATCTTCGCGTTGACGTCGCACCCGCCCGGGGCCGCCGACACGATCGCGTGCGGCCTGAAATCCTCACTTCCCAGGATGGACCCCAGC
>JAENXM010000333.1 GCA_016649525.1 Actinomycetota bacterium | reverse complement strand
GGCGAGGTCCGCGATCGTCGTGGCATAGTAACCCTTCTCGGCGAAGACTTCCGTGGCGACCTCCATGATATGCTTCCGCCTGTCGAGCGCCAGCTTGCTTCCCGCACCGGTTCCTTCGACACCCGTGAAGTCCTCGGGCGGCAATCCCTCCGGCCAGCCAAGTTCTCCCTTGCTGACTATGTCCTTTATCTGGGAGAGCGACATGCCCTTTTCCCGCTGCAGCACTCTGATGGATTTGATTATATCGACGTAGCCCGGGTCGTAATACGCCATGTTCGGGGCGGATTTAGCGGGCGGGGGAAGGAGACCCTCACGGACGTAGTAGTTTATTGCGGAGGTAGACACGCCGGTACGGCGTGACAGTTCTCCGACTCTAAGAAGCTTTTTCGTCCCTGTTTCAGCCATGTTAGCTCCTGTTCAAAATATAAAGTATTCACCAATCCGTGGTCAAGTTATTACTTCAGGATTCGCGATGCGGCATCCTGCTTCCAAGTGATAGAATTTCATCGCAGGGAAGCGGGTATCGGCAGTCGCGAAGGGAGTGGGCGCATTGAAGGCGATACAGTTCGACTTCAGCATACCGAAGTGGGGATACTGCCAGGTCGCCGGAAGGATAAGCAAGAAGGAGTACTACGGACCCCGGTCTTGCGTCCAGTTCAGGGACGTGCCGGAGCCCGAGATAAGAGGTCCCCGGTGGTTGAAACTTCGCAATATCCTTTGCGGCTTCTGCGGGAGCGACCTCGGACTGATTCTGCTGCACGACCATCCCACCACAGAGGTCTTCTCATCCTTTCCGTTCACCATAGGACACGAGAACTGCTCTATCGTTGAAGAGGTCGGAAGCGACGTCAGGGGTTTCAAGAAGGGTGACCGGGTGGTGGTGGATGCTATCCTCGATTGCGCCGTGCGGGAGATAGACCCGCCGTGCGGCGCGTGCGCTTCGGGATTTCCTGCAAACTGCGAGAACTTCGCAGAGGGAGACCTTTCGACCGGTACGTTCACCGGGTTCTGCGCGGATACGGGCGGAGGCTGGAGTAAGTACTACCTTGCCCACGAGAGCCAGGTTTATAAGATTTCCGACAAGGTCACGGACGAGCAGGCGGTGATGATGGAGACTCTTAGCGCCTGCCTCCATCCCGTCTTCCAAAGCATGCCCGAGAGCGGCCAGGATGTGCTCGTCATCGGCTGCGGGGTGATCGGGCTCGGCGTGATCACCTCGATAAGGGCGCTAGGAATCGACTGCCACATCACCGGCATCGAGCCCGTCCCACTTAACCAGGAGAAGGCACGCGAGAAGGGCGTGGACGAGATCATAGACCCCTCGAACGAGAACGTCTACGAGAGGACACGCGAGCTTACCGGTGCCCATGTCTACAAGCCGACACTTGCGAAGCCCATATGCATGGGAGGATTCGACAGGGTATTCGACTGCGTCGGCTCGACGGATACCATAAACGAGGCCTGCCGGTTAGCTGCAGGCAGGGCGAAGATAGTCGTGATCGGCATCCAGATACCGAAGACTATAGACTGGACCCCCGTCTGGATGAAGGGCCTCACCATCATCGGCGACCTCGGCTACGGGGTCGAGGACTATCAGGGGAAGCGGCTTTCGACCTTCGAGATCGCCATCGACCTTGTGACGAGGGGCAAGATCGACATCTCCGACCTTATAACCCACCGCTTCAAACTCGACCAGTACAAGGAAGCTATCGAGATCAACATGAACAAGGCGGCGTACGGGGCGATAAAGACGATTTTCGACCTCTCGGACCAGTGATGCAGTAATGGGGTCGGGTCTTAAAACGTGACTTATTAACCATCATTAAGCCCGGCCTCTCAGGCCGGGGTAGGAAAACGGGGCTAAGAAGCCCGGCCTCTCAGGCCGGGGCAGGAAAACGGGGCTAAGAAGCCCGGCC
>JAENXM010000069.1 GCA_016649525.1 Actinomycetota bacterium | reverse complement strand
GATAGACGTGCCTATCGAAGAACAGAACCGCCTGGTGGCAGAGGCCGCCGCGAAATTCCCGGATAGGCTGGTTTCCTTCTTCTCCATCGACCCGAGAAGAGAAGGGGCAGTCGAGCTTTTCTCGCGTGCGATCGAGGACTGGGGCATGAAGGGCCTCAAACTGCATCCGGCTTCCGGTTATTATCCCTACGAGGAATTCTGCTACCCGCTGTACGAAAAGTGCATGGAGTACAAGGTGCCGTTGCTGATCCACACAGGAAGCCAGCCGGCGCCGATGAAGTACCGTTTCACACAGCCGGTATACGTCGATGATGTGGCTGCGGACTTCCCCGATCTTCCTATCATCATGGCTCACGTGGCCCACCAGCTCTGGCAGGAAGCGCTCCTGGTGGCGTCGGTCAAGCCGAACATCTACTTCGACTTCTCCGGCTGGCAGATTACCTACAATGACTTCCCGCAGGAGTTCTACCGGATGCTCAGGCGTGTAGTTGACCAGGTGGGGCCGTGGAGGGTCTTCTTCGGTACGGACGGGCCCTACCTGAACGTTCTCTGCCCGCTCGACAAGTGGGTCAACGTCATCAAGGAGCCGGACCTCTCATCGTGCCCTGAGATATCATTCACTGATGAGGAAAAGGAGATCATACTCGGGGACGGATTCGCGAGACTGCTGGGGATCTGAAAACGGTTACTGCGGTCTTAACTACAGCTCACCGGGCTGAACCCGGGAATCGCGGAGTTCTTCCTGCCGTGCCTGATACCGTCTACCAGTAGAGCGACCGAGCGCTCGGGGCCTAGTATGCGGTCGACCTCCTCGAGCAGGTCGACCCTGGCGCGGAGCCTTCGCCACGGGCCGCGCTTGAAGTTGAAGACCTTCGCGAAGTTTCGGGTGAAGCGCGCGAACTCCTCCCCGGCCAAAGCCCGACACCTCCTCAATGCAACACCGTTTCGTAGAAAGACTATAACTCAAACAGGCTCGGAGCTTTAGCCCGGCCTCTCAGGCCGGGGAAAACCGGGCTCGGAGCTTTAGCCCGGCCTCTCAGGCCGGGGAAAACCGGGCTAAGAGCCCGGTCTAAAATTAAGCCCGGGAAAACCGGGCTAAGAGCCCGGTTAAAAAAGATGACCGGGATGAAAACTACACAGAAGGAGCGAAGTATTCACTAGTATGAACCTTGAGCCTAAGGTGCTCGAAAGCATAAAGCACCATAAAAAAGAGCTTCGGGAGAAGGAAATCTATCTTCTGGTCCCCTTCGTCCTGGCGGCGCTGGCGGGCCTTGCTCTACTGGTAGTGGTCGTCCTCAATGTACCGTTCTCCGATATATTCAAGACCGGCCTCTCGGGTAGCCCCTCGTTCGTGCAGGAAAGAATAGCGCTGTCACTGAAGATACTCGCGCTCGCGTGCCTTCCCTTTCTCATCTACCTCGGGTTTGTCTGCTATAACCGGGCAAGTTACGCGAGGGAGCGTTTCAACGACTTCACTGGCCAGCTGACAAACGAATACGAACCAACTCCTGTTCTCAAATTTAAGGGTGCGATCGACGGCGTCAGCATCGCCGCCGGTGTTCAGTCCGCGGACCTTGCGGTCTTTGACGACCCTGCCCCCAACGCAATGGCGTTTGCCGATGACGAAGGAACCCCGTATCTGGGTATTACGAAAGGCCTCCTCGAAGCCGACATCTCCGTGGACGAGGCGAACGCCATCATGGCACACGAGCTTTCCCATCTCATCATCGGGGAGAATGTCAAGCCGCCCGGCCTCTGGAACATCGAGTTTTTACCCTCCGTTCTGCTCGTCACTTTTGGGGTGCTGGCCCTCGTCTCGATCGTTCTCCAGAAATTCGATTTTTCTCGAGTCCTGGTCGCCTGGCTGATAACGGCCGGTATCTTTGTCTGCCTCGTCCTGGTCCAGCGGTCGGAGGGTTTCATCCTGAAACAGCTCAGCCTGGCCTACCACCACGACGACATACTGGCCGACTCAATAGCCGCGCATATCACCAAGGACCCTCAGTCGCTGATAGATGCGATAAAGAAGATTGACGCGTTGATGAACGAGAACCGCAGGATACCGGGAGGCGCGATCCTCGCAAGGTACCTTTTCGTCACTCCCCCGACAACAGCCGGGGACTACTACAGGTACGCGACCCAGACCGTCTCGAGCATGCTCAGCGGGGAAAAGCAGCCGAGGACCTGGCTCCGTTACGACAAACGCGCGAGCGAGGCCATGAGGGAGATCCTCGACCTCGAAAGCAGGGTTACCAAAGAACGGATACTCAACCTGGACCTCATCAAACAGGGCCAGCATCGTTTGCTTTCGGACTGGGCTAAAGGGGACTGAAGAGGCGACCCTCATAGATTAAGGCGCGCTCTCGCTTTGGTCGCCGCGCGGGCGCCAGCCTGTGAACCTCCACGCTATCTCGATCAGGACGATAGCCACTGCCGCTATACCCATAGTCTGTGCTAGCACCGACCATGACGGGAGGTCCAGCGCGAGGATATCTCGGACGTACGGAACAAATATCGCCAGTAGAATCGCCAGCAGAAGACCCGCGACCATCGCCATCACCAGTAAGGCTTTCCAGAATGTGAATGGCCGGGCCAGGACCCCCAGCACCCAGAGCCCGATCATCGCGATGACTAAGACGGCCGCAGTGCGGGATTCGGAGAGGCTGACCCAGGAATAGACACGCGAAAGAGCGCCCGCCGCGAATGCAGCGAGCGCCGCCACTATGCCGGCAGGCAAGGTGAATCTTAAGACCCTTTTAACGAATCCCGGCCGGTACCGAGCCTTGTTCGGCGCCAGCGCGAGGAAGAAAGCGGGCGTGCCGATCGTCAGAGCGCCGATCAGTGTCAGGTGCCTGGGGAGGAAGATGAACGCCCAGCCAGCCAGGCCAATGATAATGGACAGAAGCGTCGCGTAAACTGTCTTCGTGATAAACAGGTTGGCGACCAGCTCTATGTTACCGATAACGCGTCGCCCTTCGGCGACGACTCCCGGCAGGGTGGCGAACCTCCCGTCCAGCAGCACGAGCTGGGCGATAGCCCTTGTTGCCGGAGACCCCGAGCCCATCGCTATCCCGATGTCGGCTTTCTTGAGGGCGAGGACGTCGTTGACGCCGTCTCCCGTCATGGCGACCACATGCCCTTTGGACTGGAGCGCTCCGACCATAGCCTCCTTCTGGTCGGGGGTAACCCGCCCGAAGACCGTCTGCTCGTCCATGATGCGGGCTAGTTCCCCGGATTCCCCGGGCAGACTGCGGGCATCGACCGGGTCGCCCACATCGAGAACACCGGCTCGGTTCGCTACCGTTGCCACCGTATCGGGGTTGTCCCCGGAAATGACCTTGATGGTAATGCCCTGGTCCGTGAAATACTGCAGCGTTTCACCCGCGTCACTTCTCATCTGTTCCTCGAAAAGGAGCAGGGCGGCCGGCTTGAGGTCACCCGGAAGAGTCCCTGCATCGATCTCCTCTTTCGCGCTTGCGAGCATCAGCACCCGCATCCCGGACCCCGCCAGCTCACCTACCCTGGGCCGCAGGCTTTCGGCATCCGAGACGTTCTCGAGAAGAACCTCGGGTGCGCCAAGCACCCATGTGCCCTTGTCTCCGAAGGTCTCCGCGCTCCACTTGCGGATTGAGGAGAAAGGGACCCGACTCGTGATGCTCCAGCCCTCGGGCGAGGGGAACGCAGCGGCTATGGCATCGAGCGTCGTACTATGGGATGCGGAGTCGGCCCCGAACGCCCCGAGTACCTCGGGGAGCTCCCCCTCCGAATCGAGTACCTCCAGCCGGTTGAACACCAGGTTGCCCTCTGTCAGAGTCCCGGTCTTGTCGAGGCAGACGACGTCCACCCGGGCAAGCCCTTCAACCGCGGGAAGCTCCTGCACGAGCACGTTCCGCCTTCCGAGTCTCACGACGCTGACCGCGAACGCCACGCTGGTGAGCAACACGAGGCCCTCGGGGACCATCCCCACCAGGCCCGCCACAGTGCCAGGCACCGCCCTGCCGAACGAGTCGAAGACTCGCAGCTGGCTTATGAACAGAAGGGTCCCGGCCGGAATCATGATCCAGGTTATAACGCGGAGGATCCTGTTTATGCCGTCCATCAGCTCGGAGCTGACCACTTGAAATCGGCGCGCCTGGGACGCGAGCTTGCGCGCGTAAGAATCGACCCCGACGTTGGTGGCTCGGAACCTTCCCGACCCGGCGACCACGAAACTCCCCGACATCATTTCGTCACCGGGAGCCTTATCGACCGGCTCCGACTCGCCTGTAAGCAGGGACTCGTCGACCTCGAGGCCTTGCGAGTCGAGTACCAATCCGTCCGCAACCACCTGGTCACCGGTGCTCAGCTCGATGACGTCATCCAGCACGACCTCATCCATCGGAATTTCGATTACCTGGCAATCCCTAACAACCCGAGTCCTAGGAGCGCTTATGAGAGACAGGCGGTCGAGGGTACGCTTGGCCCTCACCTCCTGGATAATCCCTATGAGGGTGTTGACCAGTATGACGATACCGAAAAACCCGTCCCAAAGCTGCCCGAAGAGCAGGATAACAACGAACAGGGTCCCGAGGATCGCGTTGAACCTGGTGAACACGTTGGCGCGGATGATGTGCCAGTACGACCGGCTGGTCACTTCTTTGACCGCGTTGGTCTGCCCCCGCTCCACCCGCTCCTCTACCTCGGCTCTGGTGAGGCCGGTCATTGTTGAATCGTCCACGCTAGACCCCTTTATCCGGTCCAGCCGCCCTGCGCGTTTAGTCTATCAACCATGAAACCGATAATGCGACAGAAGCCACGGCCGGCTACTAAAACGATACGGGTTATTTGCTGTATGATGCGCTTGATGGGCGCAGAAAAAGTACAAACAAGTGAGCTCGAAGAACAACTCCAGAACATCTTTTACCCCGAATCAGTTGCGATTGCCGGGGTCTCGTCGCGGCTGGATAATCCCGGGACAATGCTGCTGCGCGCAATCATGGATATGGGCTTCGAGGGCCCGCTTTACCCGGTGAATCCCAGGCACAAAGAGATCCTGGGGCTTGCCTGTTATCCTTCAGTAAAAGCGATCCCATCACCCCCTGCCCTGGTCATCCTGGCGGTACCTCCTGATGCAGTGCCCCCCGTGATAGCCGAATGTGTCGAGTCAGGCGCGGGAGCCTGTGTGATAAGTACGGCCGGTTTCTCGGAGTCGGGGGGGCAGGAGGGCGCCCGGCTCGAGCGCGAGATACTCGACACAACAGAGGGGTCGTCGTTGAGGCTGGTCGGCCCCAACTGCCTGGGAGTCTACTCCTCCCCCGGGAAGGTCGCGCTTTTCGGCGGCATGCGGCCCGATGAGGGTACGGTCAGCTGCGTATCCCAGAGCGGTTCCATCGCTTCCATGCTCTACCTGCTCGGTGCGGAGCGCGCGATAAGATATTCCAAGATCGTCAGCAGCGGCAACGAGCTCGACCTGAACTGCGCGGATTTCCTCGAGTATTTCGCCGGGGACCCCGAGACCGAGATGATCGTAGCGTATCTGGAGGAAGTCCGCGACGCCCGCCGTTTCCTCGAGATCGCCTCGCGCATCAAGGGGGAAAAGCCCCTGTTGGTCTGGAAAGCGGGCCTGACCGAAAAAGGGCAGAGTGCCGCTGCATCACACACCGGCGCCGTCGCGGGCAGTGAAAAGATCTGGCTGGCCGCCGCCAGGCAGGCGGGCATTGTCGTCCTCGACGACCTCGCGGACGCCGCGGAAACCATGGCGATCTTCTACCACCTTTCCAGGCCCCGCGGCAGGCGTGTATGCGTCATCAGCCCTCCAGGCGGTATAGCGGTCAACTCCGCCGACGCAATAGAAAAGAACGGGCTCGCGCTTCCTCCTCTCAGTGAGACAACCGTGGAACGGCTCGGAGGGATCCTGCCGCGCGAGGGCACCAGCTTCACAAACCCGGTGGACATGGGCTTCGGCGCGGTTGTCCCCGGGAACCTCCGGGAGGTCGTCAAGACAGCGGCATCCGACGAAAACGTGGACATTCTCATGGTGGTAGGAGGGGCGCCCGCATACCGTAAGGGGGATTTCGGGTTGCTGAAGATGCATTCAGCTGAGATCAGGGAAGCTTCCACCGCGATCGATAAGCCGATGGTCGTTATCGGGATTCCCAGCGGGTTCGCCTTTCCCTATATGGCGGAGCTTCACTGGGCGGGAATACCCTGCTACCTGTCCCCGAACGCCGCCTGCCGCGCTCTCTCAAAATTGCTTTCGTTCCACGGGCTATTGAACGGTTAGTTCCGCTTTCGAAACGGAGGTAGGTTACTCATGGAAAGCTCTGTAGAGACAGATAAGAACATCAAGATGGATGAACAAATCCTGAACGTCGACCGAATCGGCACCTTCAGCGATTCAGTGTTTGCGGTAGCAATAACACTGCTGGTCCTGAACATACACGTGCCCGCAATCTCCCTTCCCCCAACCAACCGCACCCTGGCTTCCAAGCTCGGCGCGCTCTGGCCCAACTACGAGGCCTTTGTCCTCAGTTTTGTGATAATCGGAATATATTGGATTCTCCATCACATAATGTTCAGGAATATCGAACGCTACAACGGCCCATTCCTGTGGCTGAACCTTTTCTTCCTGATGTGCATTGTCATTATGCCGTTTACAGCGAGCCTGATAAGCGAGTACGGAGATACCGCGACTGCGACAATCGTTTACGCGGCCAACCTGGCGGTGGCCAGCCTGTTGATGGCCGTCATATGGTGGTATTCCACCGGTAGAGGGCGATTGATGATCAAGGGGTTTGACCCCGAACAGGGGAAGCACGCTGTCCTGGCAAACCTCTGCACAGCACTGGTATTCCTGGTATCTATGCCCATCGCATTCGGCAACGAAAGGGTCGCAAAGTACTTCTGGCTGCTTCTCTTCCCGATCCACATTCTTCTCGAAAGGAGGAAGGGGAAGAAGCTGGCCGGGGTGAGGGATGAGGCTTAGGCGTTTCTCTCCTGCTGCCGGCGCGACGACCTCACGCTCAACATGTTGCTGAGGTGGCGGGGTAAGTATTTAGCCAGGTAGGAGGGCCAGCCTCCTGGAGGCTGTCTGTAATCGGGTACCGGCTGCATGGTGACATTGCCCTTTGGGCAGGCGACAGCGCAGAGTCCGCAGCCGATGCACCTTTCATGCTTGTAGAGCAAGCGCTTCTGTTCACCCTCCCCCAGCACGAGCACCGCTTTCATGGGACAGGCTTCCGCGCATTTGCCGCAGAGCTTGCAGTTGACCGAATCGACGTGTGGCATGAAATGTGGAGGCGCGATGAAACCGGGGGTGTTGAACTCAGAGATAGTACGCAGCGCGCCGCAGCAACACCCGCAGCAGGAGCAGGAGGCGCTTGTGAACTTGCCGCTCTCCTCGTTCATCATCCAGGTTACGAGCCCTTCCTTCTCTGCGGCAGTTTTTATCTCGAGGACCTCGTTCCTGCTGACCTTTCGCATGCGCCCCTGATCCACCAGGTGCGGGGCCAGGGTTCCCATGACGGTACAGACCTCCAGGGTCCTGCCGCAACCCCCGTCGGTCAGGCGCTTGGCGAGGCGGCACTGGCAAACGCCGACCGCGAAATCGTTGTAACGGTCCAGAATCTCTCCGAGGCGGTCGGAGGGTAATGCCATGGGCTCGTTCTGTATGGCTTCACCTACAGGCAGGTAACGTACGGAGTCGATTGGCTTTTGGACGTACTTTACAGTGAAGCCAGTTGAAAAAAGAGCCTCGTGAAGCTCCGCGAAGCGCCGGTGCCACGGTGTGACGCTTTCGGGGGAGATGCGCACAAGCACGCTCTCGAAGGTGCCGGGGATAACAGGCATCATCGCGAAGAGCTCCCTTTCCTTCCCATTTCCGTAAGAGGCGATGATGTACTTCTCGTGAGCCAGGCCGTTAAGAATCGCCTTTACCTCTGAAAGCGGCCGACCCGACGCCCTCGCAAGCCCCGCGGCGGTCCTTACCCTCCAGGGCTTCAAATGCTGTATCACCTCGGCCTCTTCCTCGGTTAACATGTGCCGCACGAGCTCAATCAGCTCGTCGCACATCGGCGGTCCGAGCAGAAACGGGCTCGAGTAGTTCTTTGCGACCTCCAGATCTGCTTTCGAGACCCCCGGGTAGGCGCCAATCTCACTACCGCTCATCATTGCTCCTTCTAGATTTTGTGCTAAGTATTGTAGTACCCGCTTTGAAACAACTCTTATTCTTACGCGGCCTAATAGATATAATCGGCATGTCCCTGGTCTTTACTAAAGAGGGGTTGTACGCAATGGCCGCGGTCCTCTCGAATGGAGACATAAAATTCGATCTTTACTCGGCAAGTGTCGGGCACCCGGACTGGAGGGACACAAACAGGCGCGCGGATAGGATGGTGAAGGAGGTCTCGAGGGTCTTAGAG
>JAENXM010000245.1 GCA_016649525.1 Actinomycetota bacterium | reverse complement strand
TTCTCTTTTGTACCGTTACTGACCCTGAACCGGGATGGTCACCTCCGAAACCGGTCCGGCGGAACACCAACGAGCCCGTACGTGACGCACACCCTGGTGGACGGCACAAGGGAATAGGTCGAGGAGAAAGTGAGGAGGGCGGTGGCTTCATCCTGGCTCCGGCTCATACACATGCTTCGATAAGTGCTCAGAGACTGAAGTGGATGATCGAGGCGGCCAGGAGAATTAACCCATAGCAAATGCCACCCGGGATGATATAATACCCGCACAGGTGGTAGAGAAGCGGAAAGGGGGAACCATGCCGGAAAGTGTATACAAGATCATCGAAATCGTGGGCTCGAGCCCGACATCATGGGAGGAAGCGGCCAAGGCTGCCGTGGAGATGGCGTCCGCGTCACTGAAGGACCTCAGGGTCGCCGAGGTTACGAAGCTCGACCTGAAGATCGAGGACGGGAAGGTAGCCGCCTACCGCGCCAGGGTGAACGTATCCTTCAAGTACGTCGGAAAAGAGTAATCAGCGCCGAGTCAGCGACTGCGTGAGGCCGTTGGCGCACCAGCGCCAGCGGCTTTCTCGTTCAAAGACAGCACGGATTGCATTTCCTCACTGCAGATCTCGCCTCGAAACATCTTAATGGACAACGGCCCGGACATTCTCGGAGGATGCCGGCCAGAGGAGGTAATGATGCTCTGTAAGGAGTGCGGCAAGGAACTGGGTGCTGGTGAAGTCAAATGTCCAAACTGCGGAGCGCTTCAGGAACCGGGGGTCGAGGCGCCGGCTGCGGTCCCGCCGGGAGCGAAACCGAAGAAGAAGTGGTTGATACCCATCGTCGCGGGGGTCTGCGTCGCCGTTGTCGTCGCTGTCGTCCTCGTACTCGTATTCGTCGTTTTCAAGGGGTCCTCCCCCGACAAGACCGTCCAGAAGTTCTTCACGGAATTCGAGAACAAGAACGCCTCAGGCATCACCGCCCTCGCCGACCCCGAGGCATTCAAGAAAGAGTCCGGCTCAAAGGACGCGTTTGAGAAACTCGTCAAGGCGAGCCTGCCCCAGGGGGACGTGAAATTCGAAAACCTCGTGTTCGATACCTCCATCACCGGAGACGAGGCGACCGTAGAACTCACGAAAGGGACCGTCAGGCAAGAAGACGAAACGGGAAAGATCGTATCGGCGAGCGTGACCGAGGCCGGGGTCCAGACCACGTTCTACCTCATGAAGAGTGGCGGCGGCTGGTATTTCTCGGGGAAGACATTCCCGAATTTATGGGCCGGATACTACGTGGAGAAAGCGGACAAGTCGCTCGGCAGACTTGGCTCCGGCATCGACGAGATGAAAGCGGAGGTCGACGATCTCTTTGCCCACCTGGCGGAAGGGGTTATGAGTTATAAAGGGCTCGACCAGAAATACAAGGATGGCTCGGAAGACATCATAGCGAGCCTTGACGGGCTCTCGGGGAAGGCAAAGGGGACCAGGTCCCTGTACGCGAAGGTCGCCGCCCTCGAGGACGTGGAACAGTACAAGGAGTACGCGGGGGTACGGGAGCGGCAGGTGGACGGCGCCGTCAAGATAATTGACAAGTACAAGGAGTACCTGCAGGCAATGGGTGACTATACGGGCACTCTCGCCGCAAACCCCCAGACGAGCCCGGCTGAAGTGGAACAGACGATGAGGGGAATCCAGAACAGATACCTGGCAGAGCTTCAGGCGCTGGACGCAGAATACGGCAGCCTAAATCAAGAAGCCGAGGGCCTCAAGGCGGGGCTCGGCCTTTAATCGGGCGAATAGAAGATAATCCAGCACTTTCTCGTCTCGTCAAGTACCCGCTACGGTTATACTCCCTCTATGAAACAAACGAGCACAAGGTTGCGAACAGGGCTCGTGATCGCGGTCGGTGTAAGCGTCGCGACCATCACGGCGATACTGCTCCTCACCATGGACAGCTCCACCTGGTCGGGTCTCGACGACATCAGCCTGTTTTTCTTCCTGCTGGTGCTCGGGCTCGTGGTGGGAAAATGGCTCGCGACATGCGTGCGCGCAAAACTGCTCATCCGCGCGATGGGCTCAGAGATGGGCTTCGGCAGGATAACAAAGGCCGTGCTGGCGGGCGGGTTCGCCGGCGCGATAACTCCTTATCACTCCGCGGGCATTCCGGTTGAGATCTATTTCTTTTCGCTTTACGGCCTTAACGGAGGGGAGGCAACCGCCGTGGTCATGACGGGCGCGTCTCTTTCAATCCTCCTCTTCACCGTCATGCTTCCAATAACACTGGTAGTCAGCGCCTCGAAGATACAGGTCAGCTTCGGCGTGAGGACGCTGCTCGTAACGGCAGGCATTATAGCCCTGTTCTTCTTCCTTGCAGTCGTGTACTCGATGAAAGAGCCCGAGAAGCTGGCATCGACGATGCGTGAGCGCGCCCCGTCATTTCTCAAGAAGAGGCCCGGCTTCAATCGTTTCATCGACAGGTTCTTCAAGGGGGTCGGAGATTTCTCAGATGGTCTCCGCACTATCCTCGGCGCGCCGAGGAAGCTTCTGGCATCGATAGTCCTGCTGACCTTCGTCTTCTGGGCGGCGGGAGTGCTCGTCACCCCGTTCATTCTCTGGGGTATCGGGCGCCCGGACCTGTTCTGGACAGGCCTGCTGGCGCAGCTCGTCGTGACCTGCATACTGCCGTTCGTGCCGATACCAGGGGAAAGCGGCATGGCCGAGGCGGCTTTCGCCGGTGTGTTCGCGCTCCTCGTGCAGAGAAACCTCGTGGGCTTCGTCACACTCGCCTGGCGCTTCTTCCAGTTCTACCTCGTGATACTGGTGCTGGGGATAGTATTCATAATCGCCCTGCGAGACGTCGAGCATCCGGACCGGGCCGCCCCAGGGCACGCGCAGCAGCCTTTGTGAAATGACACATTTGGTGCCAGGCACCGATGTTGCATAGAATGTACTTTGAATAGCCGATCCTATCCAGGGGTGTGAACAATGCTTGATCTCCTGATCCGCGGCGGCGAGGTAATCGACGGTAC
>JAENXM010000125.1 GCA_016649525.1 Actinomycetota bacterium | reverse complement strand
GCGGTGCTCAAGTCCTACTGCGACAACGACCCGGAGAAGTTCAAGTCGGTAAAGGTCAGGTTCAGCCGGCACGTCTTCCCGGGCGAGACGATCGTCACGGAGATGTGGGACGAGGGCGGCAGGATCATCTTCCAGGGCAAGGCCGCCGAGCGCGGAGAGGTAGCGATATCGAACGCCGCGGTGGAGCTCTATAGCTGAGCGAGAGAAGGCTTAAGGATTTGGGCCCGGCCGAGCCGGGCCCTTTTCATTACCAAGGCTCAGAGGTTGATCGTTGCCCTGTCCCCAGGGCCGACCCCGTGCTCTCCGAACCATCCCCTGTTGGCCTCTACCGCGTAGTGGTACTCGCCGGGGGGCTCGACGGGGGTCAGGTCATAGGGCGCCATATCCTTGATGGCGATCACCTTTCCGTCAGGACTTATGAAGGCGATAGACAGGGGAATCGATGTATTCTTCATCCAGAAGGAGGTATCTACTTCATGCCCGAAATCGAAGAGCATGCCGCTATCTGAGGGAAGGCTCTTTCGATACATGAGTCCGCGATCCCGCTCCCGCGGGGAATCCGCTACCTCGACCTTGACTGTGACAACCTCAGTACCGTTCTCGAAAGACACGGTCGGGCCCCTTCCGCAGCCGAGCGGGGAAGAAACCGCTATCGCGACGAGCAAGAATGCGAGACAGGTTAAGGGCTTTATCTTCATTATGTTCTAAACACGGTGACCTGAGGCTCAGAGACCGATGCTCCTCGATATTATGAGCTTCATGATCTCGTTCGTGCCGGCGACGATGGTCATTACCCGCATGTCGCGCCACGCGCGCTGGATGTCGTACTCCATCATGTAACCGTATCCGCCGAAAAGCTGCATGGCATTGTAGGTGACCTCGTTCGCGACCTCCGTCGTGTACCATTTCGCCATGGAGACCTCCACCAGGCAGTCGACGCCGCGGTTGTACATGTCCGCCGCCCGGTAGGTGAGTTCCTTTGACGCCTCGACCTTTGTGGCGAGCTCCGCGATTTTGAAGGCGTTGTGCTGGTGGCGCGATACGGCCTTACCAAACTGCTGGCGCTCCTTCGCGTAGTCGATGGCCATCTTGAGCGCTATTTCCGCGCCGCCGTAGGCCCCCACTGCCACGAGCAGGCGCTCCGGCTGGAAGTTGTTCATTATCTGGAAGAAGCCCTGGTTTATCTCGCCGAGCAGGTTCTCCTTCGGCACACGCATGTCGGTGAAAAAAAGCTCGGCCGTGTCGCTGCTCTTCAACCCCACCTTGTCGAGCTTCCTGCTTACCTCGAAGCCGGGGGTCTTGGTGTCGACGATGAACTCGGTTATCCCGTTGTAACCGGCTTCCTTGTCCGTCTTGGCCGCCACTATGATCCAGTCTGCCCGCGCCCCGTTGCTTATGAATATCTTGTTGCCGTTGATTACGTAGGAATCATCGTCCTCGACCGCTGTCGTCCTGATGGAGGCAACGTCGCTTCCCGCCTCGGGCTCGGTTATCGCGAGCGCGCCGAGCGTCTCTCCCTTGACGGCGGGGACCAGGTACTTCTGCTTCTGTTCCTCGGTAGCGAAGTGGACCAGGGCCGGGATCGCGACCTCGGTGTGCACGCCTATTGCGGTGAGGAAACCCGAGCAGCCGCTCCTGACGAGCTCTTCGAAAAGGACGACTACCGACCAGTAATCGGTGCCGCCGCCGCCGCACTCCTCCGGGACGCGCAGGCCGAGTAAGCCCAGCTCTCCCATCTTCCGGAAGGCGTCCATGGAGTACTCTTCCTTCTCCTCCCACTCATCGACGTAGGGCGTGACTTCCTTTTCGACGAACTCCCTGACCGACTGTCTCAGCATGTCGTGTTCTTCCGTGAACATCGGGTATTTCTTCTCCACCTTGCTACCTCCTTGAGCGGCGGTTTTGAACGCAGACGATATATTATATTGGCATCCGGGTGTGTTTGTCAGGGAAATCAAGCGATGAGCTGAAGGCGGGGAAGGTCGTGCCCACACTCGACAATCCGGTGGACACGCTGGCGCCGGTCGAAAAGGATTCGGGCCTCGTCGGTATCGACGAAGCACTATCGACGCTTCGAGTTCAGATGATCTGAGAGGGCTCTGTATTGGGGAGAGGCTCGTTCTCGGGCGGTTTCCCGCCCTGATCCATGAACTCCTTTAGAAGGTCCTCCAGAGGCCCGAGATCGAGGCCGCTCTTGTCGCCGAAGTCCTTTAACAGCTCCTCGAGGCCCTCCAGACCGGGGATACCCCCCGCTATATCCTCGTCCCCGTGGACCTCCTTGATCCAGCGCTGGTATAGGGCGGCCACCGCGCCGGGGTCTTTCGAGTTCGCCTCGAAGCTGTTCGTGAGGTCTTCGGGCATCGCATTGAGAAAAACGTATTTGTGGTAGTAATCCGAAAGGCTCCTGTCGAAGGCTTCCGCGCCCATCTGGTTGTAGAGCTCATTGAAGAACAGCGCGCCCTTCGAGTAGACGACAGCCATGTACTGTTCTTGATTCTCGAACTTGTCGACGGGGGAGTCGACGACGGTGTCACCCCCGCCGAACAGGCCGGCGGCGCTGTAGGGCATTACGAGCTGTAACAACATTTCCTTGTCGGCCGCCTCCTCGCCGTGTACCCAGCGGTAGTAGAGTACAGCGCTGTAGTTCGTTAGCGCTTCATCCTGCCAGGGATGTCCTATCGAGTCGCTGCCGACACCGAGGCCCCACCACTGGTGGCCGACCTCGTGCGCGATAACGAACTCGAGTGTGTCCCCGACCAGTCCTCCCCCGAACAGATTCATGAGGTCTTCAAGGCCTCCCAGGTCTTCAAGACCTTCCGACAGACCTTCTCCCAGTCCGAGGTCGCCGTATAGTATCTGACCCAGAAGCACCTGCCCGGTGAACTCCATACCCGCGGCACCCCCGGCGAGCGGCGCCTCGCACAGGTTAAACCTCGTGTAGGGGTACGGGCCGAAGTGACGGCTGTACTGCTCGATTGCGGTCTTTCCCACCTCGAGCGCCTTTGCCCCGGATTTGCCGGCGCCCTTGATGTAATAAGAGGAGACGACCGTCCCGCCTACCTTCGAGCTGGCCATCTTATAGTCCGGGCTTGCCTGTATCTCGAAGTCCCTGACGGGACCGCCGACAAAGGTATGTACGGTCCCGGAGCCTCCTTTTCTTTCCGCCAGTTCGATGCCGGTCCCCACTGTAACGAACTTCCCGGGGGCCTCGAAGGCTACGGTGTAATAGGAACATTCATAATCGGCGATGTCGCCGAAAGCGGGGATCTCCCGGTTCTCCCACCTGCCGTCTCTGTAAGATGCAATTGTGGGCAGGAAGTGGCCTAGATTGTAAACGTTATCGCCGTGGCCGAATATCCCGTAGCCGCCGGCACTGCCGCCCAGCAGCCCCGTGATGTCTCCGCTTATCTCCGGAACATGTTCCGTGAACTGGAACTCGACCAGCGCCTGGCCCTGCGGCTTCAGATTGTCGGGGAGCCTGACGCTGAGGAGCGAACCCTTGAGCTTGAAGGAGGCCGGACCGCCGTCCACCCGTGCCTCGCTTATGGAAACCGGCTCTCCTTTCTCGCCCCTGATATCCGAGCCGTTTGGGTAGACCCTGAACACAATCTCACCGAGGTCGTCACCCGTCCTGTTTGTGAAAAGAACCACCTCGTCGCCTGTCACGGCATCGTTCGCAGTGTCTAACCGGGCGTTGACGGAATAAACAGTAGCGCCTTTTGTCTTTCCGCGCGCCAACTCTTTTCCCTCGGACGTGAGGTATCTCTCGGCAGTTCGTATCGAAGATGAGAGCTCCGAGGCGGTCCGCGGGAGCTTGGCCGGGCTCGGGCGATGCAGGAGGATAACGCCCGCGATGATACCGCCCGCGACCAGCGCTGCTACCAGTACAGCCACTCCGAGCCCTATCAAGAGCCGCTTTTTTTGCTTTGAGCGACCGGCCTGTGCCTGTACGTCGGCAGACATAGCAAGCCTCCGGATTCGTTATGGTTTATGAAGCGTCTTGAAACTATGATATTAGACGGGACGCTGTGAGTGAAAGTTCGGGAGGGCAGATGATCGAGTTCGCGCCGATCGGCTACGTGGAGAGCGATTTTACCGAGATCCAGGACGACCCCGATGTTTTCAAGGGCACCGTGAGCCGCATCAGGATCAAAGACGAGTATGTTGACGGCCTCTACAGGATCGAGAACTACAGGAGGCTGTACGTGGTATTCGTCTTCGACCGGGCTGAGGGTTACCGCCTCGTCATACATCCCAGGGGGGACAGGACCCGCCCCGAGAGGGGGGTCTTCGGCACCAGGGCACCGTACAGGCCGAACCCCATCGGCCTCGCGGTGGTGGAGCTGCTGGGGGTAGATGGGGCCGTCCTCACCGTCCGAGACCTGGACGCTATAGACGGGACGCCGGTCCTGGATATCAAGCCGTGCGAGGATCAAGTCGCCTACTGATTAGAATCGATAAGCTGCAGGCGGTACTTGAAGACTTCCCCGGCGAGTCTGATATCATCTTAGCTGCGCGACTTTTAAGTCTGTAAGGAGAACAAATGGGTGCCTCGAGTACTCACAGAGGTTTCGGTCCTATGCTGGGGGCCGCCGGGGCGATCATGGGCGCGTACATCTACGCGGGACTCAAGACGCCGCTGCCGGGGCAGGACCAGGACGTGGCACAGGGCCTCAACGTGGAAAGGCAGGAGTTCAAAACGCCCGATGGTTTGACGCTGCGCCTCAAGCGGTACGCGAATCCAGAGGGGACCCCCGTGCTGTTCTGTCACGGTTTCGGCGGGAACGGGTTCGAGTTCGACCTCCCCAGGGAAGACCGTAACATGGCGGTCTACTTTGCGCGGAGCGGTTACGATGTCTGGATATCGTCGTTCCGCGGCTGCGGGGTGGGACCCTATGACTGCGACGGCGGGGACTGGCGGCACTCTATCGACCACCTGGCGATCTACGACGCGCCTGCGCTGGTCGACGGGATCGCCGGCGTGACGGGCAAGAAGCCTTTCTGGATAGGTCACAGCATGGGCGGGATGGTCCTCTACATGTACCTGCAGGGAGTCCGCTTCGAAGGCGAGTGGAAGGTAGTGTCCGACCCGGGCCTCGTCGCCGAGCGCAACGAGAGACTCCTGGGGGGCATCGCGATAGCGAGCCCCCCGGCGATGTCGTGGCCTGAGGGGCACCTGCTCGAGGTGATGAACGGGTCGAGTATAGGGCGCGCGATACTCGTGGCATACGTTATGGCTGCGCGCTTTCGAAGCCTGCTAACACCTCACGTGCGAACGGGCAGCGCACCGCGCCGCTACCTGGGGAAGCATCCCCGTGTGATTATGGTGCTTGCCCGAAGTCCGGTGGCGACACTCTATTACCGTCCGAACACCGACGCGGACACGGCGGTTTCTCTCGCCAGATGGGCGGGCGATGATGTATCCGGCCGCATGTCCGTCCAGCTCT
>JAENXM010000062.1 GCA_016649525.1 Actinomycetota bacterium | reverse complement strand
GCCCATCAGTTCCTTTATGTAATCCGCGCTAAGGTCGAAGGCGATCTTGTAGTACTGGCTGTCCTCTGTGAGAATCCTGGTGTTATCGGCGGCATCGCCCAGCTTCGATATGTCAGACGGCGAGGCTAGTCTGGAGAAGTCCGAGAGGTCCGATAGTGGCTGCTTGACCCAGCCCTGCTCGGGATCATTCGTGTAGGCGTAGCCGTTGACCATGTACATATCTATGTCCTGCCCCATGGAATTCATCGTCATGCGGCCCGCGAAATCCTTTTCGCTTTTCTGCTGTATCTGCATCTCGAAGTCGAAGTTCATCTTCCCCGCTTCCGGGGCATTGCTGTATATACTGATGTCCCCGACCGCCTTGTAGCTCTTGACCGACTGCATCGCCTTGTTGCTGTCTTCGAGGAGTTTCTTGGCATCGCCAAATTTCGGTGTCGTTTTTCCGCATCCGGCGACGACGAGTGTGGCAGCGAGCAGTGCAGCCAGTACTATTGGCAGGACCTTCCTCATTTTTTGAACCTCCTTTATACAGCCTGATTCTAGCAGAGAAACGTGGTCCATACTTTAGACGCCCCGGGGTAGAGGGATGTTCAGGTATGAGCCGGCACCTCTACCCGGACGCGGGCCTCCGCGGTGGCGGCGCGCCATCCCACGAGGAGAAGGAACCATGAGAAGAAAAGGAATACCGACATCGCGCTGGCCGGCTCGACCCCGGAATCGTTGAATAGAAGGGCGACGACGAGTCCCACCGACAGGCCGATGGAGCCCGCCGCAAGGTAAGGGAGCTCTTCCTTCATGCGCCGGTAGATGCGGAACTTCCAGTTGAGCAGAAGTCCTCCGAGCACGGCCAGGAGGAGCAGTACCCTCCAGATAGAGGAGAGCGAGAGCTTCCAGTTGGCCGCGAGCTTTCGCCCCACCTGCGAGACGAGCGCGGATATCCCCGTGCTCTTCACCTTGCTGACGGCCTTCCCGGCATGCGACGCCGGGCTGGGGAGGAGCAGGTCGGCAGCAAGGATCGCCGCTACAAAAATAACGAGGACCACGACGAGTATCGCTACCTTCCTGGCCCCGATCCGCCCGCCTTCGAGCTTCATGAGGGTCACGGCGGAGGCGACGACCGCGGTGATGAGCCCTCCCATGTTAGCGCCGAGCCTCGGGTAACCCAGGAAGAATATCGTCACCAGGAATACCGCCGCGGCGAACGCGTAACGCTTCCAGGGCTTGTCCAGGAACTTGTTGAAGAGCTGGGCGGCGAGACAGACGAACAGGACCGCCGAGCCCACCGCGATCGCCATGTAGAGGTTTCCTATCCCGTAGTAACGGTCCCCGAGCACCACGCTCGAGCCGAAGGGGCTGAACGTCATGAGCGGCGAGCCCAGGGCACAGTCGAGCAGTACGAGAAAGAGCGTGAGGCCGGTGAGGAACATTATCGAACGGCTGACTTCGACGGCGCCGCCCCACTCTTCCCCGCGCTGCCTGCCCCAGAGAAGGGCGGCAAGGCAAAGCAGGAGGGTGATGCCGACCGCTATGGGGATCAGGCCGTAGAACGAGTAAACGCCGAACGCGGGGGTCAGGAGATAGGCGAGCGGACCTGCGAGAGCTGTGAGAAGGACAACGGTCCACAGCCCCCCGTGATTCCAGACGAGTTCCTGCCTTATGAAGACGAAGAGGAGGAACAGGACGAGGATCACGATGGCGGTGATGACGTAGATCCGGACCATGGTCTGCCGGGTCTGAGAAGAACCGACTGCGCTGTCGCGGAAGTCCGCAAGTTCGGCAAGTACTGTCCTGGAGTCGCTGGCGGAGACCGCCCTCCCCCCCATATCCGCCGGGATCTTCAGCCCGAAGAAGTCGATGACTGTGGGCGCTATGTCGAAGTTCGATACGAGGCCTGTACGGCGGGTAGTCGCGGAGCGCAGCAAGGTGCCCGGCTTGAACCCGGCGCCCGTGATGACGAGCGGGGTCAGAAGTTCGCCGTCGGAGATCATCTTTCTCGTGGGAGTCGGTGTGCAGACTATCAGAAGGTCGCGGGAAAGGTCCAGGCGCGCCATCAGCTTTCCAAGGGCCCGGTCGCAATCGAGCAGCGCCTTCCGCCTTGCCGATTTGGCCCTCGGGTCAGAGAAGTAGCCGACCTGCTCGTTGACCCGCGTAGTCTGCCCCATGTCGATTACCAGTAGGTCCGCGGCGGGAAGCACTGCATCAGCCTCGGCGAGGAGCCTGTCGAAATCGGTCCTTACCCCTGTCGCGGCCGAGAGCCTGTCGGAAAGGCGTGAGGAGACGTCGCCCGCGGGGACAAGGCCGTCCTTATCCATTGCGACGCAGGATGCCTCCCGGTGCGTGGACCTGATTATCGGGTATGTGCTGCCCCCGCCTTCCGGCTGAGCTCCCGGAAGGGCGAGGGTCTCCCCACCGGGTCCGAACTCGGTCAATACCGCCGGGACCTGGGAGTCGGCGTTGCCAAGAAGTGCGACCCTCTTGCCGGACTCCTTCAGGGACTGTCCGAGCAGTCCCGGACTGCTCGTTGCGTAGACAGTGTCCGACTTCTTCTTCATCTCCTCGATGTACAGGTTAGCGACGGAACCGTCGGGTGCCTTTCTGCCGGTCCTGGCGCTGTAGATATTGCCCGCCTCCACGTACCCCCCGCTCGCGGTCTGGAGGCGCTCGGTCGAGTCGAAGGCAAGGCCTGCGTGGTCGGCGCCGAGGGCCCTTCCGCCCGCGCCGATGACGAGGTAGCTTCCGAGGCCGTACTGGTCGTACTTCACCCGCGCGTTCATCAGGCCGGTGCCTCCACTGGAGATGAGGTAGTCGATGTTCGGCGGGTTGGTTTCCATGATATCGTCGAGTCCGATCCTGTCGATGATCACCAGGACCGCTTTGCCGGCCCGTGATGCGTCCTGCTCGACCGCGCCGGCGCCGCCCGCATCCGGGCGTGCCGGTGAGCAGGTGGCAAGGAACATTCCGGCCATGATGACAAGCGCCCCTATCGAGATGACCCTTCGCCTGCCGCGGTGCGCACTCCTGTTCCCGCCGCTTTCAGGTATCGTTTCCGGCAAATCAGAATCCTTTTCAGGCAGTACGTCTGGTTAATGATACCAAAAAGGCGGGCGGATTAAGGGCCGGCGCCCGTTTTTACTCCGGAAGGGCATGCGCCTGTGGCGTGGGTCCGGTTATGATATCCTTTTGTGCTTGGCGCCTGGTTCAGAAAACCTACTCTCACCGGGGGTTCAGTTGGAGACAGAGGAGAGATACCTCGTAGTTGTGAACCCGGTCGGGCGTGGCGGATACGCCCAGCGGCAGGGGGTCTGGCTGTTGAACAAGCTCCGGCATATGGGCATCGAGCACGAGGCGCTCTTCACGGAGAAGGCGGGCCACGCCCAGGAGCTGATAGCGACCTGGTCGGAGCCGGTGGACGTGATAGTGGCGGTCGGGGGGGATGGCACCATCAACGAGGTCATAAACGGCATCATGAGCTCCGGGCAGAGAGCGCGAAAGCTCGCAGTATTCCCCAGCGGCACTGCCGACGACTTCGCCCGCAACATGAAGATACCGCGCGACCGCGAGGAGGCGTTGAAGGTCATGCTAGGGGAGTACGAGAGGAAAATCGACCTTATGCGGGTCAACGAGCGCTTCGCTGCCGTAACGGTGGGGATGGGGCTCGACGCGGAGATAGCCCACCGCTCATACGGCAGCAAGCACATGCGGCTCCTCGCCTACTGGTACCACGGGCTCGGGATGTTGTTCAAGCCCCTCCCCAGGTTTCGCCTGTCAATCGATGTCGGGGAGGAGCACCTCGATGGCGAATACATGCTCGTGGTGGCCGGCAACGCCGGGAGCTACGGAAGGTACCTGAGGATGATGCCCGGGGCGAGCATGGACGACGGCGAGCTCGACATGGCGGCCTTCTACCCGATGAACAAGTTGAAGGCGCTCTTCCTCTTCGTTCTGTTGACTGTTGGAAAGCATACCTGGACCCGTGATTTCAACCAGTACAGCGGGGGGGACATAACGATCGAGTGCCTGGACGGTGTCTACGCGCAGTTCGACGGTGAGGTGGTGGTTTTCCCGGGGGGGGAGCGGTTGGAGATGAAGGTGGAACCCCTTGCGATAAGCGTGCGGGTTCCGCGCAAGCAGGCGGGGGCGTAAGAATGGAGCGTTTCACGCAGGAGAGCGTCAAGAGACCGATGAAGGAGGAAGAGGCGGAGGGCAGGCGGCAGAAGTACCTGGTGGTCATCAACCCGGTCTCGAGGGGCGGCAAAGCGATCAAGGAGGGCCTGTGGCTCCTGAAGCAGATGGGGCGCCTCGGCATCAACCACGAGACCTTCATCACCGAGAACCCCGGGCACGCGGAGGACATCGTAAAGCGCTGGGTCGAACAGGTTGACGTCGTGGTAGCGGTCGGGGGCGACGGGACCGTGAACGAGATCCTCAACGGCATGATGTCTTCTAAGGGATGCGAGAAGACGCTCGCCGTGTTCCCGGCCGGCACGGCCGACGAATACTGTCACAACGTCGGAGTCCCGAGGGACAGGAACCGCGCCCTCGATATTCTGCTCACGGACAACAGCCGAAGGATAGACCTCATAAAATGGAACGACCGGTACGCGATCGTCCAGGTCGGTGTCGGAAGACGCGGAAGTCGCGTACAACGCCCTGCGTTACAAGACGGTGAGGTGTATAAGTACGCGGCCGGCGAGAAGCTGGAGCTCTCCATGGTGCGCGACGGGCTCAAGGTCAGTGTTCCAAGGAAGCCTCCGGACCCGCCTCCCTTCGTGAAGTGCTGACCCGCTCATTGTAGGAGGTTGGGGGAGGTGGGAGCGACGAAGGCGAATCCAACGATCGAGGAAATCCGGGACGGGATCTACCGCATCCGCATCGAGGTGCCCTTCGAGGTGGGTTCCGTCTCTATCTATCTGATCGACTTTCCACCGCTCATCCTGGTTGACAGCGGCCCGATTATGCCGGGGCTCTACGAGGGGATCCTGTCCGCTATCAAAGAAGTGGGGCTCGACCCCGGGTCCATTGAGCGCCTTATCGTGACGCACGGCCACATAGACCACCACGGGCTTGCGAGGCATTTCAGGGAGGGGCTCGGCCTCGAGGTGTGGGTACACAGGGAGGACGCGTGGAGGGTGAGCGATTTCGAGAGCTCCATCAAAGACACGTTCGACTTCTATGTGGAACTCATGTTGAGGTGGGGGATACCGGAGGAGCTGGCGTCGGGACTCTCGGCTGTGAGCGCCGGGTTCGCAAGCGTTGCCAGGTCGTGCCCGGTCGACCGTCAGTTGATGGGAGGGGAGGTCGTAGAGGGAAGTAGGCACCGGGCCAGGGTCTGGCACTGTCCCGGCCATGCGGCGGGTCAGATAGTGCTCGAGCTGGAGAGCGAAGGACTCCTCATCACCGGCGACCACCTGCTGCCAGGAATAACGCCAAACCCCGAGATATATTTTCCCAGCCGCGGCGGGAAGATCTCTGGCCTTGCTGATTACATCGACTCGCTCGGGATAATCGAGAGCCTGGAAGGGGAGCTCGCGCTTCCCGGGCACGAGGAACCTTTCGCGGAACCGGCGAGGAGGGCCGCCGAGATAAAGATGCACCACGGGCTGCGGGCGGACCGGGTCGTGGAGATTGTATCCGATGGGGCAAAAAACCTCTGGGATGTTACGCTCGAGCTTTTCAGGGAAGAGGTCTCGAGCGGCGACGAGCTGCAGCTGTTCCTCTCGCTCAAGGAGACGGTCGGTCACCTCGAGATATTGATCGAGAACGGGCGCATCGAAGAGGATATCCTTGGTATCCGGACTGGATAGACTGTGGGCGGTCGATCTACCCGGCCTCAGGCGACAAGGCCGTTCCGCAGGGCCTTGGCCACGGTCTCGGTCCTGTCGGAGGTACCGAGCTTGCCGAAGATATGTGCGAGGTGTGTCTTAACGGTCTGCTCGCTTATGTAAAGCGACTTGGCTATCTCTTTGTTGGTCGTCCCCTCCGAGAGCAGTTGCAGGACTTCCATCTCCCTGTTGGAAAGGCCGTAGTCCTGCCCGCGGTTCTCGGCAAGGTTCGCGAATTCCTTGAGGAGCTGCGCGGTCGCGTCGGGGTGCAGAAGCGCTTTGCCGTCGTAAACAGTCTTTATCGCGCGGAGCAGCTCGTCGGACGACGTGCTCTTCAACATGTAACCCGTGGCCCCGGCTTTGACGGCCTCGTAGACATATCCCTCCTGGTCTAGCATCGTCAATATCACGACCTTCACATCGGGGTACCTGTCGCGGATCAACTTAGTCGCCTTAATCCCGCCCATGCCGGGCATGCTGATGTCCATGAGGACGACATCGGGATCGGACTGTTCCAACGTCTTCAGCGCGTCCTCGGCCGTCGCGGCCTCTCCGACCACCTTTATGTCGTTCCCATTGTCGAGAACGGCTTTCAGGCCTTCGCGCACAAGGTGATGGTCGTCAACTATCATCACTTTTATCTCAGACATGTTCATCCTCAGTAATCTGTTCCAGAGGGATGGTAAGCTTGACCGTTGAACCCTGCCCGGATTCCGACTTGATGTTGAACTGACCTCCAAATAGTTCGGTCCGCTCTCGCATGCTCGCAATCCCCAGGTGGCTTGCCAGCCCACGTCTATTTATAACATGAAACCCCCTGCCATTGTCACATATGGTCATAAAGAAGTCTTTGAGCCCGACGTCTATTTCAACGGATACCTCTGTAGCTTTGGAATGTTTTTCGATGTTGTTGAGTGTCTCCTGGAAGATTCGGAATATGTTGATCTGTGCGTCTCTCGACAGGGTGGGGAGATCGTCCGGCACGAGCAGGCTTGCCTGCATGTTATTCTTGATGCCGAAGTTCTTGAGGTAGGTGTCCAGGGAGCTGAAGAGGCTTGTGCCGTTCAGCGTGGGCGGGCGAAGCCCCGCGAGCATTGACCTGATCTCGTTTATATCGCAGGTTAGCTGGTCCTCCAGAAGCTTCAGGTTCTTTCTGAACCCGTCATCCACACCCGACGGCATCTTCTTCTCGAGGGCCTGGAGGCGGTAGGATATTCCGACGAGAGACTGCACCACGCCGTCGTGGATCTCTCCGGCGAGACGCCTGCGCTCCGATTCCTGCGCGGTTATGCACTGATGGACAAGTCTCCTGTGCACTAACTCGCCCTCCTGCAGGCTCCCGCCGACGCGGCCCTTTGCAACGGCCAGAGAGACCAGATTGGAAACCGTCGCAAGCAGCTGCTCCCCCTCGGGCGAGAGTGAGAACCCCGGGCCTACTGATATGACGATGGCGCCGAGCCGTGTCGTGCCCTCAAGAAGTGCGACTATGTACCCGTCCTCCGCCTTTTTCGAGCCCGGCAGGACATCGTCGAGCTGCAGACCTTCGAGTCCGCTTAACAGGGTGGGGCCGCGGCTCGATGCCAGAGCCCGCCTGAGCTTCTCGTCGATCTCGGGTGGAACGATGGTTCTGCTGACGCTCTTGGCCCGGGCCCTGTCGTTTTTTCTGAAGGCGTAGGCTTCAGTTTCGTCGTCGTTGAGGATGAACGCGCAGGCTATGGTATCGAAGGCGGCCATCAACTCATCCGCGAGCCTGTCGAGCAGTTCATCGAGGACCGTGGCGGACGCCAGGATATCCGATATCTTCTGGATCATCGAGATTGCATTCGATGTGTCCTCTTCGTCTTCTACTACAAGTACCTTCGGCTTGGTCATTCGGCCTCCCCGCTCTCTACTATATTTATGTATCGGCAGAAAAAGCCAATAGTTTGAGAGGAAGGGGCACCAGCCGGGGGATGTTTTCGGTCAATCTAACGTCGGGGTCAGTCCAATTTTATTGCATTGCGTCCCTTTAGCCCGGGTAACGCGGGTCTGAGAGACCCGCCTAAACAGGGCAGGGAAACTTTAGCCCGGCCTCTTAGGCCGGGATGCAACAAAAGTGGTGTGACCCCATGGTTTGCAGGCAGCGAGAAGTCACTTTATAATCTGAGTTTGCGAGCGGGAATAGCTCAGCAGGTAGAGCGTCAGCTTCCCAAGCTGAAGGTCGCGGGTTCGAGACCCGTTTCCCGCTCCATCCTTTTATCTAGATTTATCGTACTGCAAGACTCCACATGCAAGCATACTCGGGTCGTTGACTGTTCTCGAGCCACTGGCTACTGTAATGAAGCTAATCTATTGAACAATGAAGGGAAACGATGATGACTGGTTTAATTGGAGGTCCAGCAGGCAAATCGCCTGAACGGGATTCCGCGGGAAGACACCGATCGAATAGTTTTGCTTCGGTCATTACTCTTGCCCTGGTTTTACTCATTGCCATTCTCTGCTTGGTGGGGTGCGGGTCTTCAGGACTTGAGCTGGTGAACCCCTCCAAGAAACAGGGGCGGAAGATAGGCGAGTCGCAGGGAATATCTATCGACGACCTGCTGTACATGGAATCAGTTGCCGAGCAGGCGGTATCCCCGGGTGGCTCAAGCGTAGCCTGGGTAAAGACCGGTTATACGGGAGGGAAGGAGGCTCCGCTCTTCGCCCTGTCTGTAACAAATGTGGATGACATGAGCACGAAGAAACTTGTCGGCTCTGAGTTCATGTCGATCAGCGGTCTCAAATGGTCACCCCGAGGCAAAGCGATAGCATTCATTGGCGTCACGCTTGAGTCCGGGGCTCAGGTATGGAGCGTGGAGCCCGAAAGCGGCAGCTTGGATCAGGTGACGGAAGTGCCTGGCGGAGTCAACGACTTCAGTTGGGAAGGACCCGAAGCGATCTTGTACACCGCAACGGACGGAAGCGCGAAAGAAGCTTCGAGCGAGGAAGACGATACTATCCATGTAACACAATATGTTGAAACGCCGGTCCGTCTGTTCAGGATTGAATTGCCCAGCGGGCGAACCGAGCGGTTAACCG
>JAENXM010000343.1 GCA_016649525.1 Actinomycetota bacterium | reverse complement strand
TCCCACCCCCTCCGCCAGAATGCAAAAACGGTGCCAGGCACCGAAAGTGTCATTTTGTTGCGTTTGCGCCCGTAACTCAATTGGATAGAGCGTCCGGCTACGGACCGGGAGGTTCGGGGTTCGAGTCCCTGCGGGCGTGCCAGATGTACAAGCGGTGGAGACACGATGTCTTCACCGCTTTGTTCTTCGGCGATACGCATGTTAGCGGCTTGCGTTTCAGGGGTCAGAGCGAGCCCTATAGGCCCATTTCCTTCAGCACTCGCAGCGCCTCGGTGCTTTCTTCCTCGAGCAGGGGAAGGCAATCCTTCGATTGCCGATTCCCTTGCGCGAGCTGGGCTGCGAAGGCCATGCAGCTTGGGAGTCCGCAGTCACCGCAGTTGGTAAGGGGCAGTCGCTTGAGGATATCCAGTATCCGGGGTTTGGTCTTTTTACTGTAATCGGGGGTTATCTCGCTTCTTCTCTCCCATATATCGTTTATTTCTGCGATGGTTTTATCCAATACTTCGCGCGCCTGCTTGCGATCAAGGATCATGCTCACGGCCAGTTCATGCGGTCGCAATGCGTATCCTCTGTCGCCCTCCTCCCAGACTATGAACTGGTTGTTTTCGCCGTAGAGGGGTCGGTCCAGGACCGCGTTGAGGTAAGGCATGACCTCAGAGACGTCGTTGTCGATATGAGCCCTTGCGGAGTAAACGGAGGCTCCCGGGGCGCAGCCGGGCTCATAGAGTTCGAGTTCGTAACCCTCGATCAACAATTTCGCCCCTCAATTCTTGATGACTAACGTCCAATATAGATGTATCAGAGCGCGCGTTCAACGTCCGCGAGTTCATCAAATTCAGATGGCTCCGTGTCCGGTAGGGAACTGCTCCCCGGTGGATTAGAATAGAAGACATGAAGATCAGTCACGAATTCATGCGCGTTGCGCTCGAAGAAGCGAAACTCGCCGGGGACGCCGGTGACATTCCCGTCGGAGCGGTCCTGGTGAAGGACGGTGAAGTGCTTGCCCGGGGCCATAACCGCAGGGCGGAGACAGGCGATCCCACCGCCCATGCTGAGATGATTGTCTTGAGGGAAGCGGGGGAGAGGACAGGGGACTGGAGGCTCGAAGGCACCACCCTTTATGTCACGCTGGAGCCCTGCCCGATGTGCGCCGGCGCAATAGCGCTCGCCCGCATCGACAGGGTGGTCTTCGGGGCCTCAGAGCCGCGCGCCGGCGCGGGAGGCTCCGCCTACAACATCCTCGAGGACGGCAGGCTCGGCCATCGTGTCGACGTCATAGCCGGCGTCATGGAAGAAGAATGCAGCCGCCTTTTGCAGGGCTTCTTCGATGATTTAAGATAGAGAGCGGAGAGGTGTCCGAGTGGCCGAAGGAGACGGTCTCGAAAACCGTTGTGGGCTTATGTCCACCGTGGGTTCGAATCCCACCCTCTCCGCCAGATATTGCCTTTCTTATGCGATTATTAGAACTACACCAGACTCATCTTCAAGGCGGATAGCTTCACCTATGGTGAGTTGATCCAGCGGGACAAGGTTAATCTAGACATTTTCTGGCTTAAGGATGAAACGTTGGAGGATACAGCGAATCTGCCTGATCCAGACGTGCTGGCTTCAGAGATAATAGAGAACTTGGAGGGGTGTGAAAACGTGTCGGGAGGTGCTAATATGTCGGCGTTGGCAGCGGTATATGAAGGATGTCGGATAAAACACGGCTAAGGGTTTTCTAAGTACGGGAGTCCAAGAAGTTCTTGATATAAAGGGAGGAAATGATGAAAAAGCTACTTCTGGGCCTGTTGTT
>JAENXM010000366.1 GCA_016649525.1 Actinomycetota bacterium | reverse complement strand
TGAATATCACCACGTCCCCATCCATCTTCTTTGAAAGGGCGGTGAGCTGGCGGTCTATCCCCTTGTAGTCCGTGTGGTTGTAGATGGGGGCGAGATAGTAGCAGAAGAGGACGAGGAAGCAGACAGACGCGGCGATGGTTAGCGCGCGAAGCTCTACCCTCTTCGTCTTCCAGAGCCTGCCCGCGAGATACCCGAAGCCGACCATGAGCATCGGCACGACCACCAGCATGAAGCGGCGGGCATCCCAGGGGAACTGCCCCAGGGCGAGGGACGACTCCTGCAGGGACAGGGTGTTCACGATGACGAAGGCCGCGATGAGGAACGAGGTGCCGAGCGAGTCCATCTCGTAGATGAGAAGGCACAATGCGGCGACGAAGACGAAAACGGTGAGGCCTCCGAAGAGCAGCGCGGTGTTGTAGAAGAACTTCTGGGGGGAGTCGGCGGACGCGGGCGCGCTTCCGAGGTAGACGAAGGTGGCGAGTGCGGCCAGGGCAAGGGCCGCCTTCGCGCTTCTCGCTATGTCCTGCCTGTAGTCCTCGAGGCGAGCGGAGACGCGCCCTCCTATCCTGACGAGGAGGCGGTTGATGAGGGGGAGGTTGAAGAAGACGAGGGCGGCACCGATGAGGAGGGCCCACAGGATGAGGAAGATGTTCATCCCGTTCTGCGGCCCGAGGAACTTGATAACCTTCGCGACGTTAGTGCGGACGTAGTGATACTCGGCGAACCTCACATAGAACCATATGTAGACCTGCCCGAGAAGCAAAGCGTTCACGAAGGCGTAGTCGCCGGCGCGGTACCGTTCTTTGAACATGCGCGCCGCCATCACGATGAGCATAGGGATTACCATTACCACCGCCTCGGGGCGCGCGGTGGCCGCCGCGGTCACGGAGGCGGCGGCCGCAATGCCGACGAGGATATCCTTCGAGGAGAGGAACTCGTAGAAGAAGAGGATGGCGGCGAGCACGAACAGCTGGCAGAAGGTCTCGGAGACGGGGGCGCGGGAGAACCATACCTGCAGGAAGAAGAGTATGCCGAGCAGTGTGCCGATCGTCGCGCCGATAAGGCCCGCGAACCTCCTGGCGAGGGCGAACAGGGCGAGCATGCCTAAAAGCGCGAACAGGGGGACCACGTACAGGCCCCCCCAGGTCCCGAAGAGCATTATGAATATCCCTATCCAGGTGGGGAGAAGGTGGTAGAGCAGGGGCTGGATCCTTCCCGTGGCGCGGTTTCGGAGGTGGAAGGGGAAAAACTGGGCAATCCCGTCATAGTAGAAGGTGCCTATCTCGAACTCGCTCATCTTCGGGACCGACTTGTCGTAGACGCTCATCGAGCCCGTGTGCGCGAGGTGGTACCCGTTGTTGAAGTAGTACTCCGGGTCACCCTCGCCGGCCACGTACTCCGCCGGGTGGAAGAACATGATAAGTGAGAGGAGGACGAGCATCGCTACGACGACGATCTCCCAGCGCACGGGCCCGGGAGAGAAGATCTTTGTCTTTGTATCTTTGAAGATGAGGCGCGCGGCTATGGTGAGC
>JAENXM010000338.1 GCA_016649525.1 Actinomycetota bacterium | reverse complement strand
TTCATCGAGTGGCTGAAGACCTCCAGGCTCGGTCCGGACGACACGGTGATGGTCTTCTCCGTCGGTGGAGGGTCGGAGACGACCTCGAAGAACCTTGTTCTCGCGATGCAGTACGCGAAGGACGTGGGGGGCAACATCGTGGCGGTTGCGAGCAGGGACGGCGGGGCGGCCCGTGAGATGGCAGATGCCTGCGTGCTCGTGCCGGTGGTCTCCGACGAGAGGATAACCCCTCATGCGGAGGGCTGGCAGGCTGTACTGTGGCACCTGATGGTCAACGCGATAAAATGACCTGTAAAGTCCACCCACTCGAGAGAAAATCAGGTCAATGAGTAACTATTTTATCGTCGGCGGAGCGGGCTTCGTGGGAAGCCACCTTACCAGGGCGATCCTTGAGAAGGAAGACGCCCGCGTAACAATCTACGATAATTTCTCGTCCGGCAGGATGTGGCACCTCGACGAGGTCAAGGACAACCGTCACCTCGAGGTTATCGAGGGTGACATCAAGGACGATAAAAAACTATGCGGTTCCATGAGCGGCGCGGACGTTGTCTATCACCTGGCTTCGAACCCCGATATCGCGAGAGCCGTCACCGAACCGGATATCGACTTCTGGGAGGGTACCTACCTCACCAACAACGTACTGGAGTCGATGAGGATCAACAGGGTGAAGTCGATTATCTACGCTTCGGGAAGCGGGGTCTACGGCGACACCGGTATGCTCGAGGTGGACGAGGACTACACGCCCATGCGCCCCATTTCAACCTACGGATCGAGCAAGCTCGCGTGCGAGGCGATGATCTGCTCCTACTGCTTCATGTTCGACCTGACCGCGGCCGCGCTCAGGTTCGCAAACGTGGTTGGACCCCACCAGACCCACGGTGTCGGATATGACTTCGTGCGCAAGCTCATGAAAGACCCGAGAGAGCTCGAGATACTGGGGGACGGGGAACAGAGCAAATCCTATATCTACGTGAGCGACGTCGTGAGCGCCATGAGGCTGCTCGAGAGGACCTTGCCCGAAAAAGGATTCTCATGCTATAACGTCGCGACGCTTGATTACCTGCGTGTTGTGGAGATAGCGGACATCGTCACGGAGATAATGGAACTCAAAGGTGTGAAGTACGATTTCACCGGCGGGGACCGGGGTTGGAAGGGGGACGTCCCCATAGTGAGGTTCAACACGAACCGCATCCGGGAACTGGGCTGGAGCAACCAATACAGTTCAAGGGAGGCTATAACCCTCTCGGTCGAGTCGATATACGAGGACGCGCGGGCGAACAGATTCGGCTGGGAGCAGGAGGCCAAATGATAGTATCCAGGGCACCGGTGCGTCTCTCCATGGGTGGCGGTGGGACCGACCTTCCCTCCTACTACGAGCGGTTCGGCGGCTTTCTGATGGCCGCGTCCATCAATAAATATGTCTACATACTTGTCAACAAGATGTTTTACGACTCCATAAGGCTCTCGTATTCCAAGACCGAGATTGTCGACCACGTCGATGAAATAGAGCACAACATATTCCGGGAAGCGCTTAAACAGGCGGGTGTCGATTGCCAGGTCGAGGTGGTATCGGTCGCAGACGTCCCCGCCCAGTGCGGGCTCGGCACTTCATCCGCTTTCACAGTCGCTCTCCTCAACGGCCTATACGCCTACAAGAAAAGATACCTGAGCCTGGGGGAAATCGCCGAAGCTGCTTGCCACATCGAGATAGACGTTCTGAACGAGCCCATCGGCAAGCAGGACCAGTACGCCGCCGCGTACGGCGGGTTCAACGCCTACTGGTTCGAGCGTGACGGAAGCGTCATCGTCGAACCCGTCAACATAAAGGAGGAAAACCTGGAG
>JAENXM010000323.1 GCA_016649525.1 Actinomycetota bacterium | reverse complement strand
GTGGCCCTGTCGGATGACGGCCGGCTCATCTGGGAGTACAAGGCCCCCGGAAACATCCGCTCTCCCTCGATTGACGAGGACGGCAACCTCTACTGCGGTGGCTCCACCCTGGTGATGTACGCACTGGACGAGGACGGAAAGGAGAAGTGGGTATTCAAGCCCGAAGGCGATTTACCGCTGTACGAGGGACTTATCTCCTGGCAGAACACTCTCGCGATGCCCTCGATTGGCGACGACGGGACCATCTACGCCGGCTCCTTCATAATGCCCACGGGAATAACCACGACGGGGCAGATTATCCCGAACTACAGTATCCCCACGCCGGGGAAGCTGTATGCAATAACGCCGAAAGGCCAGAAGAAGTGGGAGTACTCACGCCCGGAGACGAACTCGATTCTCAAGACCCCCTCGATCGGTAAGGACGGCACGCTCTACGCCGGCACATCCTGCTGGAAGGTCCTCGCACTGAAGCCCGAGGACGGGTCTATCATCTGGGAGTTCGACACGATAGAGAAGACCAATGAATGTCCCAGCGTCTACAGCCCGACCATAGGAAAGAAGGACGGCCTGCTATATGCGGCGACCACGAACGCGAGGATATTCTGTATAACACCGGACGGGAAGGAGCAGTGGCAGTACAGCGCCGGCAATCCCTGGCTGCAGGGCCCTGAGGGCCAGCCGATGATGGGTGGCTCCAACAACTTCACCCCCCCGCCGATAGGGGACGACGGGGCCCTCTACTCCGTCCTTGCCGAGGGTAAGGTGTTCTCTTTCAAGTCAACGAGCGGCAGTGATACGGGGGGTACTCCTTGATTGTAGAGAGCCCGGTGACCGCCTTGGGGTTACCAGGGTTGGAGCAGAACCACTACCGCCGCGGCAATGAACACGCACGCGCCGAACGCAAGCAGCGCCAACCTGATACGCACTTCCTTGAACTTGGTGGATATGCCCGCGAAGAACAGCACGGATGCGAACAGCACTGTTAGCAGGATGTACGTGTTGGACGTATGCATGGCATCCTTGCCTCTAGCCGCCTGCTCGCTCGAGTATCGCTGCTCCGCCATGGCCTTCACCCGGTACGGGTTTTTGTACTCCGTCATCGCGAACGGCGTTGCGGGAGCGTCGGGGTTCACAAAGGGGTCTTTCGCTTTCCACGCATTGAACGCGGACTCCAGCTCCGGGCTGAACCCGCGTGTCTCGTAGGCTTGGGCGAGCTGCAGATCCCCTGCGGAGACGGCGTTATAGTAGTTCGTGAAGGAGATGACGTCTATCAGCACCTGCTGTTGCGCCCTGTCGAAAAGTTCAGACGACTTAACCATGGAGTTGCTCGACTTGTGGTAGGAGGCAATACTTTCGCCGTGCCACTCCCCGGACGAGAACGCGCACCAGGCGGACATCATGGTCGCCAGCGCCAGGAGCGCCGCAGCGGCTATCTCTATCCAGTGCTCCTCTATCTTCGAGATGAGACCCTCGCGGGCATCCCTGACCTTCGTCTCCTCGGGTTCGTTTGATGCTTCTTTATTGCCGCCGGCCAACTTACCCACTCCTTTTCATTCATCGATAACCGACGCGACAGCATTGCCTCTAGAAGTTGATACGTTAAGCCATGCTGACTGACAGTATCCATATAGATATTAGGAGGACACCATCCATTTCCCTTTTCTAAAGCAGATTGCCGGCGCCCCCGGTTCCAGGTTGACTACAACGGATGAGAGCCTGTAGTTTCTTTTCATGTACTGATCCAGGGAGGTAGCTATGGGAACGTGCAGGTCATCTTCATTCACGGTCGTGGTCGCGCTTGTTGTGCTTGCGCTGGTATGCATGGCAGGATGCGGTGGTCCGGCCTACGAGCAGGGGAAGCCGTCGGGAGAGATCACGAAGTACGGCAAGGGCCATTCTGGCTGACCACTACGACGTTTATCTGGACGAGGCGGACCATCCATGCTCGCGGACGGTGGAGGGCCGCTATGAGCTGGACGACTTCGAGTACTGGTCGAAAAGGCTTCCCTACAGGCCGATG
>JAENXM010000307.1 GCA_016649525.1 Actinomycetota bacterium | reverse complement strand
TTCCGGGCTTCCCCAGTATTTGTCCACCCCGGTCATGATGAGCACGATGTCGAGCGGCTTGACCGCGTAGTCTATCCGCTCGAGCTCGGCCTTTATGTCGGCCACGGTTATGCGTTCGCCGTCCTTCTTTCCACGGAAGTCGAGCACGACCCCGTCGGAGAAGCACCACTCGAGGGGGATCTCGTCGATCGTCAACGCGCGCCTGCCCCCGGCGGTCGGGGCATAGTGCCAGGGAGCGTCGAGGTGCGTCCCCGCGTGGGTTATGAGGGTCACGTTGTCGTTGGCCCAGCCGAGCCCCGCGGGCAGGTCCTCCGCGGGGACGCCGAAAATAGCCGACATGACTTTGGCGCCGGCCTCGTGGTCCAGGTGCTCGACCTTTGGTTTGAAGGGCTCGCTGTCCGACTCCTCGATGGGAACGCTAAGGTCCACGAACATCAGGCTATGAGCCATTTTCCCCACCCCGTTCCTTCAGAAACTCCTCCAGCCTTCCCATTCCTTCCCTGATGTTTGAAAGCGAGTTCGCGTAGGAGAAGCGCACGTAGCCCTCCCCCCCGCTGCCGAAGTCTATGCCGGGGGTCAGAGCCACCCCGGCATTCTCGAGTACCTCGAGGCAGAACGCGTACGCCTCGCACGTAAACCTCTTCGCGTTCGCGAACACGTAGAAGGCCCCGGTCGGATCCGTCGAGACCCCGAAGCCGAGCTCCTTTATCCGCTTCAGGATATACTGCCTGCGCTTCTCGTACGTCTCTACCATCTGCTTGACGTGCGGCCCCGTCTCGGTCAGCGCGGAGATACCGGCCCACTGGACGAAGGAGTTGGCGCAGATGAGGAGGTTCTGCTGGATCTTCTGCAGTGGGCGGACGAACTCGGGCGGGCTGATGATGTACCCGAGGCGCCAGCCCGTCATCGCGTAGAGCTTGCTGAAACCGTTCAATACGAAGCATTTGTCGGTGAACTCCAGGATGGAATGCTCCTGACCCTCGTAGACAAGGCCGTGGTATATCTCATCTGAGATGATGAACGCGCTTCCGACCGCCTCTGTGAACTCCTCCATGTCGGCCGCCGAGAGGACGATGCCGGTCGGGTTCGACGGGGAGTTTACCATCACCCCTTTTACGCGCGGGGAAAGCTGCTCCTTTATCCTCTCGGGGCGGTACTTGAACCCGTCCTCCTCGTAGACCTCAACGTACCGTGGGACCCCGCCCACGAACTCCAGGATGTTCGGATAGCATGCATAGCAGGGGTCGGAAAGGATGATCTCCTCGCCCGGGTTGAGAAGGGCGGAGAAGACAAGGAGCATGGCGGGAGAAGTGCCGCTCGTTACCACGACGTTATCAGGCGAGACTTCAACCCCGTAACGCTCGTTGTAGTGGCCGGCTATCGCTTCCCTCAACTGCGGGACGCCGAGGCTGTGCGTGTACTGGGTCTTCCCCTCGGAAAGCGCCCTCCAGACGGCTTCCTTGACCGGCTCGGGCGTATCGAAGTCGGGCTCTCCTATCTCCAGGTGCACCACGTCCCTGCCGCTCCTCTCCAGCTCATGAGCTTTCTCGAGGACTTCCATCACGTAGAAAGGGGGCAGGCTGGATGACCTCTCTGATATCAATGCGCTACCTCCGTGGCGGTCCGCTTATCTCCCACGTTCAGGAGATGAGTGTAGCATAAAACAGATTGGGGTCAGGTTCTGAAACGTGACTTACTAACCATGGTTAAGCACGGCCTCTCAGGCCGGGAAGTAAACCGGGCTAACCATCATTAAGCCCGGCCTCTCAGGCCGGGAAGTAAACCGGGCTGAGAGCCCGGTCTAAATCTTGCAGATCGGTAAACCGGGCTGAGAGCCCGGTCTAAATCTTGCAGTATGGGGATTGCGTAACTATAATTGCCCTAATTATTACCCCGCAGGGGAGACAATAGGAGAGTGTTACATGACCGGTTGGGTACCCTGGGCCGTCATCGCGTCATCCATCTTCGGCCTTGCGATTGCAGGCCTGTTCGCGTACCTGGTTCTAGAGACGGATCCAGGCAACGAGAAGATGCGGGAGATATCGAGGTCCATCCAGGAAGGGGCGATGGCGTTTGTCTCCCGCGAGTACCGTTACGTCGGCATATTCATGGTCCTTATGGTC
>JAENXM010000368.1 GCA_016649525.1 Actinomycetota bacterium | reverse complement strand
TGCGGGGTAGTAGAAGTAAAGCTGGTGAACATAACCCCTGGTCTCCATGTCCAAAGCCGACTTGACTATGTCCTCGAGTGGAGGCCTGGGCACTCTTTCCACCCAATCGAGCCCCATTTCCTCAAGTGGAACCTTCCATATCTTCTCGTTGTAAGGCACAAGGTATTTTTCCGCGATCCCGCTCCCGAAGACGTGATAGATCCATTCCTCGAAGTTGCACGGCTCAGGGTACTCATTCATAAGGTAGCCGATGAGACACTCGTAGATGTCTTGCTTGTCCAGCTTACCTAGGCCGTTTTCAAATGGGTACTTCACATACCTGTCCTTATAGAGGATTTGGTTATTGCGCCTACAGTAGTTGGCGTTATTGCCAAGGACATCCTTGACGATGTCCATTAGCGACTCGTCTTTTGAAAAGAGGATGTGTCCACCGATGTCGTACGAGAAACCGTTCTTTTGAAAGGTCCTGCAGAGTCCGCCTGGTTTTTCCTCTTTCTCCAGGATCTCACTTTCAGCCTCGAGGAAGTGCTGAAGAGTGACCCCACTCAGGCCACCCCCGATTATCCCGATCATCTGACTCCTGCCTTATGTCGTTTGCCGAAGCGAACTCGAAGAATGCGCTTGGCCGTCCACCACGCGGACTCGAGGGGCCTCATCGTGGTCTTGCCTATCCTCTCGCGATATCCTATGAAAAAGACCTTGACCCTGTATCCGGATGCCAGCGGCTTGAGGAGCAACTCGACCGGAAGGGCTGCACCGCTTGCGTCGAATTCCATGTCATCCAACATGCTTTTTCTGTATGCGCGCATGCCGCTATGAAGGTCGGTGAGATGTTTGGAAAACAAAAGGGAGGCAAGCCAGGCAAAGGCCTTGTTCGCCAGATAGTTGATCCAGGGCATAGCCTCGGGCTTCGTCTTGAGCCTGGAGCAATCGACCAGGTCATATACGTCATCCAACACGTACCGCGCTATCTCGGGAATGACTTCCGCGGGATAGGTGTCATCGCAGTCGAGGGTCACTACCACATCACCGGCGGCGGAACGAAGCGCAAGTTCCATCGCTCTTCCATACCCCTGTGGAGGATATTGGCAGATGACCCTCGCTCCCATGGACTCTGCTATCTCGGCTGTGTTATCGTCGCTGGAGTCAACGATTAGTATCTCCGCATCGGGCACGACATTCAGGATATTCTCGATGACCGTACCCACGGCCTTTTCCTCGTTCATGGTTATCATCGCAACGCTTATCATGACTTCCTGCCCACGATTATTATCCGGAAGGCGAAAAGCGGCATTGAGAGCTTCCCCAGAAGGTACTCTGCGGGATACATATACTTCATGTAGTGCCTGTAAGATGGTGAATCGATAAGTTGACGTCTGTCCGTTCCCTCGGGGGCGCCGCCTTTCAGGAATAGCCTCTTGATGACGGGCAGGAGCGCTCTTGCGAAGAACGGTGTGAAGTCTATTGTCTCGATCGAGCATCCGGCGGCAGATACCAGAGCCTTCGCACTCTTG
>JAENXM010000285.1 GCA_016649525.1 Actinomycetota bacterium | reverse complement strand
TTCAAATGGGTATAAGAGACAGCTCGAAAGCCTTCGAAAACTACCGCGGAGTGTTTATCTTCTCGGTGAGCGCATAGAGGACACGGTCGACCACCCGATGGTCAGGCCGTCGGTCAACGCGGTCGCGGAAACGTACGAGATCGGCGATGAGCCGGAAGCGGAAGAGCTCCTCTTCGCCACCTCGCACCTGACGGGCGAGAGGATAAGCCGGTTCACGCACATCCACCAGGGCACCGACGACCTTGTCAACAAGGTGCTCATGCAGAGGTTGCTGGGCAGGAGGACCTCGACCTGCTTCCAGCGATGCGTGGGCATGGACGGCGTCAACGCGCTGTACTCGGTCACCTACGAGTGCGACCAGGAGCATGGCACCTCCTACCACGAGCGGCTCAAGGACTACATCCGTTACATCCAGGACGAGAACGTGGTCGTCGAGGGAGCCATGACCGACGTGAAGGGCGACCGCAGCCTGCGGCCGGGAGAGCAGACCGACCCCGACCTCTTCGTCCACATCGTCGACCGCACGCCCGAGGGCATTATCGTCCGGGGCGCGAAGGCGCACCAGACCGGGGCTCTCAACTCCCACGAGATACTTGTCATGCCGACTACTGCGATGCGCGAAGACGAGTCCGACTACGCCGTCTCCTTCGCGGTCCCCGCCGACGAGAAAGGTATAACCTTCATATTCGGCCGCCAGCCGTCGGACACGCGAAAGCTCGAGGGGAGCCCGCTCGACGTCGGCAACCCGACCTACGGGAGCCAGGAGGCGCTCGTGGTGTTCGATGACGTGTTCGTACCGAACGACAGGGTCTTCATGGCGGGCGAGCACGAGGAGAGCGGCAAGGTCGTAGAGAGGTTCGCGGCGTTCCACCGCCAGAGCTACGGGGGCTGCAAGGTCGGTGTGGGCGACGTCCTGATAGGAGCGGCGCAGCTCGTTGCCGACTACCAGGGGGTCGCAAGGGCAAGCCACGTCCGCGACAAGATCACGGAGATGATACACCTCAACGAGACCCTCTTCTGCTGCGGAATCGCGTGCAGCGCGAGGGGCGAGGCCACGTCCTCCGGCGCGTACATGGTGGACACCCTCCTCGCTAACGTCTGCAAGCTGAACGTCACGAGATTCCCGTTCGAGATCGCGCGCCTGCTCCAGGATATCGCGGGCGGCATAGTCGTGACGATGCCGTCCGAGAAGGACTTCGAGAACGCGGCGATCGCTCCCTACCTCGAGAAATATCTCAAGAGCGCGGGCGACGTGCCTACGATGGACCGCATAAAGATACTCAAGTTCATCGAGAACATGACGGTCGGGTGTGGCGCCGCGGCCTACCTCACAGAGAGCGTGCACGGAGCTGGCTCACCGCAGGCCCAGCGCATCATGATATCCCGCCTCGCCGACATCCCGGAGAAGGTCGAACTCGCCAAGAAGATAGCGAGGATAGATTTTTAGGCCGGGCTCTTAGCCCGGTTGACCGATCCCTTATTTAGGCCGGGCTCTTAGCCCGGTTGACCGATCCCGGCCTGAGAGGCCGGTCTAAAGGTAGGTTGACCGATCCCGGTCTGAGAGGCCGGTCTAAAGGTAAGAAGACCGATCCCGGCTTCGCGGTATAGCAATAGTAGGAGCGCTCGGGGGATTTGATGTCACAAATCCAGCATATAATCTACTGCGACAGTGATAATCCGACCCTGCGACTGGGAGACGTACCCGTACGTGACCGTGATTAGACTGAACAGGCTTACTGCCTCGCTTCGAGACCTTGCGGCTGAGAAGCTGCTCGAGGAGAAATGGCTCGTCGCCCCCAACCTCAGGACCGGCTACCAGTGGCTCGACACCGTGGCGCGCTCCGGTCAACCGATAGTGAACGCCCGGGTGATGACCCTGCAGCACATGGCCCTCGAGGTAGCTTCGCCAGAGATGGAAAGGTTGGGCGTGACCTTCCTCCGGGGCTACCGTGCCGAGGTCATCATCGACCGCGTATTCACCGCGCTTCGCCGTGAAGGCCGCGGATACCTCTCGGCTCTGGAGGGGGGTCCGGGTCTGATCGAAAGGCTGCTCCAGACGACCCGTGACCTGCGCCTCGCCAGGGTCGATCCAGGTCGGCTGGACCCCGAGCACTTCGAGGTGGCGGATAAGGGTAGTGAGATTGCTGTGCTCCTTGGTCTATACGAGGAGGAGCTGCGCAATGGAAAGCTGGTGGACTACGCCGACATCATACGCATGGCCATGAAAAGGCTACGCGAGGACGGGCCGGGGCTGCAGGAGGATGTGATCTTGATCGCGCCCGCCGACATGCTGGAGCGACTCGAAGGACTCGAGCGTCTGCTGTGGGAGGCCGTGCCGGAGGCGAGGCGGACCTTGCTGGAGGTAGACCGCCCCGGTGAGGAGCGAAAGGATGGCCTCTGCGACTCGGCGCTCCTCAGCTGGGTGAGAGACCCGACC
>JAENXM010000100.1 GCA_016649525.1 Actinomycetota bacterium | reverse complement strand
GGATGATGTCCGCCGGTTGCTCGAGAAGAATGGGCTCGACAGGTTCGAGCTCGTCGACAACGGGGTGATACCGAGGACCAGCCCAACCCTGGATGTTTCCGAGATCCGCGCCTACCACGTGATGCCGCGCGGGGTGAGCAAGGACCAGGCGGTCCGGCGGGACCAGGAGTACCGGGGGATCCCCAGGGGAGCCACGGTGGCGGTCGGCGACGCGGAGGCGGACCTCCCGTTCGCGGGTGCGGCTGGTGCGTTCTTCATCGTGAGGAACGGACTCGAGAATAACCCGCACCTGGCGGAGGAGATAGACAAGTCCGAGAACGTCTTCGTGACAGAGGGCAAGATGGGGCTCGGCTGGGCCGAGGTGGTCGAGACTTTGATCAGCCTCTAGATGAAGGGGCGGTCACCGGGCTTTCCCGCGGGCGTCAGGGTGTACAGGCGGGTGGCAAGGATCTCGATGTATTCCCTTCCTTCGACACCTGCTTTCCAACGGTCGGGTATTCTTGATGCTCCGTTGAAGGCGCCGCTTACAGCTCCAGCCATCGCTCCCAGCGAATCGGCGTCTCCCCCCGCATTGACCGCGGCAGTCACTGTCTTCTCGAAGTCGTAAGGCGAGAGCAGGAATGCAAGGAGCACACCGGGGACCGTCTCCATGACGTAGCCGCCGTTTCCCGTGTAAGCGAAGCCGTCCTCGGGGCCCGCGCCCAGATACTCGGAAAGACCTCTTATCCTGTCGGCCATCTTCTCGTTGATGGGAGATACAAAGTCGGCCGTCTGCTGGATGAATGATGAGCGGTCGAGCTCATTCTCTCCGGTGATCCCGCGGGCGACCGCGAAGGCTATCGCCGCAGCGCCCGCAGCGGCTTCCGGGTCCGTGTGGGTGATCCTCGCCTGCTCCACCGAGGCTCTCTTGAGGGTCTCGAGGTCACGGTAGTAACGGAGCCCCAGTGGGCTTACCCTCATCGCTGCCCCGCACCCAGCCGAGTCGACCCCGCTCTCTTCGGGGCTCACACCCTGATAAAGCCTCCGGCATGCCGTCGCGGAGGCCATGCCGACGCCGCGGGCCTCCTTGACGCCTTTGTCCGAGTCCTCAATCCAGCGGCCGAACTTGAAAGCGGCATGGCCCTTGATGAACCGTCCCATCTCTATGATCGCCTGCGCCAGCGTGACGGTCATCTGGGTGTCGTCGGTTACCATGCCTGGACTGAACCTCTCGTCGATGAAATCGGTGATCGTTCCGTATCGCTGCCTGATTACTTCGGGCGGTAAACCTTCGACGGGAGCGCCGAGCGCGTCTCCGACGGCGCATCCAAGAAGTGTGCCCTTGAACTTGTCGAGGACGGGGTCTTGGTCGGTCATAGAGGTCCTTTCTCTGGTCACGGAGAGTATAGCACAGCCCATTCGCCCGATTCGGCCCGTATAACGGCCGCGGGCGGTGTTAAGATACTCGAACAAGTCCCGCGACCGGGGGGATGGCATGGTTGAGGAAGAAAAATGGGAGATTCCGGCGGAAGGGCTGTGGGGCTTTTCGCACTGCGGGGGCCACGATACATGGTATCCCTGGTCCGGGACGTCTTTCGAGGCGCGGCTCGAGAGACTCGTAGGCAATCTCGTCGAATCGGGCGCGAACTCCTTCCGCCCCCAGATACACTGGCACCAGGTGGAACTGCTTGTAGAGCAGAAGCTTATCGGTCCGGAGGATGTCACCGAGAAGATGGTGGAAGAATACTCGGGGGGAGCCTGGGGGATAAACTGGGAACGCTACGACATGTCGATCTACGGCCTGGTCAAGGCCGGTATAGAGCCGCACATGGTTGTCGCCGCCGCCTACGACTTCCAGATACCTTCAGCCCTGGTCGGCTCATCTTGCGCACGCGCAATCCCTGATTTCATCGGTCGCGAGAGCTACCTCGCTCATGCCTATCTGCACACGCGCGCGGCGGTCAGGCGTTACAGGGACAGGGTTCACATGTGGCAGCTCGAGAACGAGCTGAACGTAGCGGGCGAGACGTTGCGGGTGAGCCCGTTTCCCGGTCGTTGTACAATAAGAGCATGCTCGATAGAGAAGATGACGTAAAACAAACCGAGAACAGGCTGGGCGAACCGGTCGTCGCCGAGATGCGTTACGAGATCAACCAGGTCGAGTTTGATGTGGTCGAGGGGAGCATGGGCGACGGCCGCGACCACGACGTCACCATGTTCATCCGCAACAGGGAAGACCCCGACAGGATTGCGGTCATAAGGAAACCCATCTTCCCTCCCACTGTCTTCAGGGCGCCGAGCGGCGCCGCGAGCCGGGACGAACCGCTGGTGGACGGTGCGGTCAGGGAGGCGCACGAGGAGACAGGGCTCGATATAGAATTGGTCCGCTACCTCACGCGCATAAACGTGAAGTTCACAAGCGGGGAGCGGTTCATCGACTGGACGTCTCACATCTTCGAGGCGCGGCAGGTTGACGGGGAGATAAATCCGATCGACACGGGCGAAATCGCCGAGGCCCGCTGGGCGACCCTGGACGAGCTGCAGGGAGACATCCGCCAGGCGCTGCTCGACACCAACTGGGGCCTGTTGAGCTACCGGGTGGCGCTGACCGACCTGACCGTGGCGCAGATGGAGGTAGGAGCTTGAGGTACGAGGAACCGGTCTTCAGGCCCCCGTGTGAGGCCGCGAGCCTCATAATACAGGCGACTGTCGGCTGCCCGCACAACCGCTGCACTTTCTGCAGCATGTACAAGGAGAAGAAATACAGGGTCCGGCCTGTCCTCGAGATAAAAGAGGACATCGACATGGCCCGGAGTGTCTGGGCCGACCCGACCTCGGTCTTCCTCGCCGACGGCAACACCATCGCGATGAGAACTGGCGGTTTCATCGAGGTGCTCGACTACCTGAACGAGGCGTTTCCACGCCTCGAGCGCATCTCGTGCTACGGCGGTGCGCGGTTCATCCGTGGGAGGGACGTGGCGGACCTCACCCGTCTGGCCGAACACGGCCTGAAGATAATCTACATGGGGCTCGAGAGCGGGGACGACGAGATACTGAGGCGGGTGCGCAAGGGCGTAACGGCCGATGACTATGTGAAGGCGGCGGAGAAGGTCAAGCAGGCGGGTATAGAGCTGTCTGTCTACGTTCTTGCGGGCCTCGGGGGGCGCGGGCGTACTCGCGAGCACGCTATCAACTCCGCGCTCACCCTCAACAGGATGAAACCCGACTACATCAGGATCCGCACACTTGTCATCCTGCCCGGTGTCCCGATGTACGAAGAGGTCTTAAGCGGCGAGTTCGAGGAATGCTCCGGAAGGGAGATAGCCCAGGAGACCAGATTATTGCTTTCACACCTCGACGTGGAGGGCGCCCGGTTCTTGAGCGACCACGTCTCCAACTACCTGCCTCTCTACGGTCGGCTGCCGGAAGACAGGGAAGAGCTAATCGCCGCGATAGACCAGGTGCTCGCCCATCCCGACCCCCCGATGCTCAAGCCCCGCATCATCCACTCGCTCTGACGCGCGCGATATAAACCCGCAACTATTTCTTCCTGTAATCCGGGCACTCGGTCGCGTTCGGGCGCTTCGGGTTCCAGCAGGCCGAAGGGTAGTCGTACATGCACGTGTCGCAGAGGAGCTTCGGGTTGCCGAGCTTCTTTCTCATTCTCAACCAGAGGCGTGAAACAGGGTTCATTCGTCAGTCGTTACCGTCATCGTTCTCTGTCCTGGAAGACGAGCGCTTGTCGCGCTCCTTCTTCTCCTTTTTCTCTTCTTCCACCTTACTCCAGCCCTCCGGCAGCAGTTCGAGCACCCTGTCCCTTATGAACTCGTTGTCCTCGCTCTCCGCCATGCGGCAGAAGCGGTCGAAGCTTATCTCCTGCCGGCCCAGTAGGTCGACGACCATGTTTATCATGTTCGCGATCATTCTCATCCCCTTCTTGTCGCGGGGCGCCACCGCGCTCCACTGCTTCAGGGCGTCGATCTGCTGGCCGACCCTTTCCTCGACCCTGTCCTCCAGCGCCTCAAGTCTTTCGTACCGCGCCTTTATTGGCGGCATGAAGAAGGGCCTTCCTACATTCACCTGAATGCCGCCGTCCCCTTCCCTCCTGTATATGCCGACGGGCAGTATGGGGGCCGGCGCCGCCCGGGCGAGGTTCGCGACCCCGTACTCGAACCAGCCGAGCTCCTTGTTCTTGTAGCGCGTGCCCTCGGGGAACACGCAGATTATCTCACCACGCTGCAGGTACTCGAGGCTGGACCTGATGGTCTCCTCCGATTGACCCGCCTCGCGGTCGATGGGGATCACCCCGAAGATGTTCCACAGTATCCTTCCGAGCGGCCCCTCCCGGCCTTTCTGTATCTCGACCTTCGCCCACGGCCACATGTGGCTTCTTACGAGGGCGTTCTTCAGCGCGAGGGCGATGGCGACTATGTCGGTGCTGCTCTGGTGGTTGGCCACCACGATGAAAGGGCCGTAGCGCGGGACGCTATCGGAGCCCTCGACCTTGAGCCTGTATTTCTTCGTCCTCGCGAGCGCCGCGAAGGGTGGGCGCATCACTATGTATCTAAGCCACATACTGGTCCCTCGGCGGTGGTTTATGTATTGATGATTGCTTAATATTACGCTAGGAGGACAACGAAGTCACTGATTTGTGATATAAAGGCGAAACGGGACAAAAGGATTCAGGAATGATGCAAAGTATAAGCGCAGACGAGATCGAAGCGGTGTTCTTCGACGTCGGGAACACGTTGCTGAAACCCTACCCATCGATGCAGGCCATCTGCCGCCACGTGATCGAACAGTTCGGGTACACGGCTACAGATGAACAGCTTCTCCAAGGGATGATTGCCGCCGACCGGTTCTACGAGGAGCGCTACTGGAGTGACGACACCTTCTGGGCGACGGAGGATGACACTTCGACGATGTGGGTGGATATGTTCGCGGTCGTGCTCGAGGAGATGGGCATCGACGGCGACAGGCATTTCATGGGCAGGGCCCTATATGATTACTTCGGGCACGGCGACCGATGGCGCACCTTCCCCGATGTGGTACCGGTGTTCGAGAGGTTGAGAAGCGAGGGCCTGCGGCTGGCGCTGGTCTCCAACTGGGACGCGCGCCTGGCCAAGCTCTGCTTCGACATGGGTCTCGACCGCTACCTCGATTCGGTCATCTCGTCAGCGAGCGTGGGGCTTATAAAACCTGACCCGCACATCTTCGAGGTCGCGCTCGAGCGCGTGGATGTCGCGCCTGCCAGAACGGTGCACGTCGGTGACCACTACTACGCGGACGTCCTGGGGGCTAGAAGCGTCGGCATCTTCCCGGTTCTGATAGACAGGTTCGGATTCGGGCATACCGCGGACGTGCCGGTGATAAATGATCTATATGGACTTCTCGAACTGCTAGAACTCGAGCCCTAGAAGGCCCTTCGCGTTCCTGCCGAGGATGGCGGCGAGCGCGTCTTCGGAGAGCCCCGCCCTGTTTATCTCGTTGAGGTGGCGCTGCATTCTAAGCAGCGGGTAGTCGGTGGCGAAGAGGATGCGGCCCGGTCCGACGATGTCAACCGCGACCCTGTAGACCTGCTGGCGGTACAGGAAAGGCGAGGCGGCCGTGTCGTAATAGACCGACGAGGTGAGCTTTGCGACCTCCGGCATCAACTCGTAGAAGAAGAGCCCCCCGCCCCAGTGCCCGAGCACGGTCGTGGTGTCCGGGAACTTCTCGAGAAAGCGGTAAACGGAGGCGGGGCTTGTGGGAGTCTTGCCGGGGTAGAAGTGCCCGACATCTTCATTTGCATGGATCAGTATGAAAAGCCCGGCCTCCGCGACAACGCTCGCGATCCTGCCGGCGGTAGAAGTATCGTCGAGCCTGAACCCCTGCGCGTCGGCCGATATCTCGCCGACCCCCTTCAGCCCGCCGTCGAGGCAGCGCTCGAGCTCCCTGTCAGAGGCGTTTCCGGCGACGGGGTTGACAATCGCCAGTCCCGTCAGTCGGTCGGGGTGGGCGCGCACGGCCTCCATCATGTAGTTATTGTGCTGGCGGCAGAGGTCGAGGCTCCTCCATGGAAAGCCGCAAACGATGGCCATGTCCACCCCGGAGGAGTCCATCTCCTCGATTAGCTCGGGGTATGTGACCATCCTGGCCTTCGGGTCACCGTATATGAACTCGAAAGAGGAGTCTCGCTTCGCGAAGATGTCCCGGCGCTCGATTACTTCCGGCGGGAATATGTGCGTGTGCGCGTCTACTATCAAAACAAGACTCCAACGAAATTAGAACCCAAACAATCGGCACATTATCATATCTTTTATTAGACCGTCAGTTCAGCCCTGAAGAGTTTCTAAGAATTCCCCGTAAGATCTGAATGCCTTGTCGAAAATAATCACGTACGGGATTGTGAACAGCATAAAGAGCAGGACAAACAACCAAATCGCATACAATGAAAAGGTAACGCTGGTCCCAG
>JAENXM010000117.1 GCA_016649525.1 Actinomycetota bacterium | reverse complement strand
GCCCGCGGTCGCCATCGCCGCGGGCTTCCTGCTCGTCGATCTGGCATTCGGGGTCAGGAAGGTCGCCGGCACGCGCGGGCCGCTGACCGCTAGGCTCGAGGGGGCGAGGGGCGCGAGATCCGCAAAAGTCTCCACGGTAACCCTGCAGGCCATCGGGTATACAGTGCTGGCCGGACTGCTTGTCCTCCTGGTCCTGCACGGCGCCTTCAGGGCGAACGATGTGATCGCCGAGAACTACAAGGCTTTCGCGGACGACCACGGCGGGAAGGGTATGGCACAGGCGGCCGAGTGGCTGGAGCAGAACGCGCCGGGGGCGCTCGTCGCGTCGGACGCGGGTCCCTATTTCCATTGGGAGTACCCGGGGGACGTCCTCTACCTGCGGCCGGTGCCCTGGGACCTCCCTGTCGAGGACCGCGACGTCGCGGAACCGAACCTCGCCCGGAAGCTGTGGGAGCGCGGGGTCCGCTACGTTGTGATCGGCCAGACGGACAAGGGCCTCGAGGACGAGCTCCAGGCTCTCGGCATGGGGGGAGGGGAGATCGAGGACTACCGCGAGGTCGCGAGGTGGGTGAACCATTACGACTATCCCGAGCCTCACGACATGACGACCGCCGTATTCGAGGTTTTACCACAGGGCCGATGAAATATATTCTGGGGATCCGCGCGCAGGGCCGCCGTAAAGGTGCGGCGCGCAAGGGGGTGCAGCTTGGACGAGGAAGCCGGTAAAGAGGCAGAAGACTTGGAGGCAACGCCGACCGCCGCCCCGCGCAGGCGCGAGCCGCTCTCACCCGAGCGCAAGCGCGACCGTGAGTTCCTCGTGATGCTGTTCGTCCTCATCGGCGCCTACATCGCCCTTTTCCTCACCCTCTCACTGCTCAGGTACGCCAACTTCAGGGCTTCGAACTTCGACACAGCCATATTCAGCCAGACCATCTGGCTCCTCTCGAAGTTCAAGGCGCCGTTCAGCACCATCAGGGGGATGAACCTCTTCGGAGACCACATGGCGCCCATGCTCTTCTTTCTGGTCCCCCTGTACTGGATAAAAGGGAACATCCCGGCGCTATTGACCGTGCAGACCGTAGCGCTCGGCATGGGCGCGCTGCCGCTGTATCTATTGGCCCGCGACAAGCTCGAGAGCCGCGGCCTCGCCCTCGCAGTCGGGGCCGCATTCCTCATATACCCGGCGCTCGAGCACATGAACCTCTTCGACTTCCACCCGGAGACCATCGGCCTCGCGCTCCTCCTGTTCGCGTTCCTGGCAATCGACCGAAAAAGGACCGGGTGGTTCTATGTCTGCTGTACCGGTGCGGCCATCTGCAAGGAGGACATGGCGCTCGCGGTCCTCGTGCTCGGGATACTTGTCTATTTCCTTTACGACAAGAGGGCGGGGATCATCGTCACGGTAGGCTCGGCTCTGTACTTCATAGTGACGGTGTTCGTCCTGATACCGATGCTGGGCCCGGCCGGCTACCAGTACTCCGGGCGCCTCGGTCAGTTCGGCAATACGCCTCTCGAGGCCGCCAAGAACTTTTTCCTGCACCCGTTACGGACCATCAACGTGATCGCGACCCGGGGGAACCTGCGCTATATCCTGGACTTGCTCCTGCCGGTCGCCTTCCTTAGCCTGTTCTCCCCGCTCTTCCTGCTGCCCGCCATCCCCGCCTTCGCCATCAACATCATCAGCAGCTTCCAGCCGCAGCACACGATTCTCAACCAGTACACCGCCGGCATAATACCCTTCATCTTCATCGCGGCCGTTTTCGGCCTCAGGAAGATAAAGAACTGGGCCGAAGGCTCGTTCCGACCAAAGCTGGTCCTCGGCTCACTGGGGGCGGTCATCGTCCTCTGCGCTTTAGCGGGCAATTTTTATTACAGCCCCAGCCCGCTCTCGGGGGTCTGGAACCCGCGCCTCTACACCTCGGACAGCCACATCGGCACCATCAACGAGGGGCTTTCGAAGATCCCCGCGGGAGCCCCCGTGTCGGCACAGGTGTTTTTACTTGCCAAGCTTTCGGAGCGCGAGAATCTCTACATGTTCCCCAACCCTTTCATCGACTACGTGGACAAGGAGTACTACGACTCCCTGGACGAGGGCATGCAGCGCATCATATGGCCCGAGCTCTTCCGCCGGCGCAGGAAAGGGGTCAACCCCTCCAGGTACCCGGTCCAGGAGGTAACCTATATCGCCCTTGACACGTCCACCTCCGTCTGGCCGACCGTCGATGAACAGTACAAGAAGGTCGTGAAGCGCCTGGAGGAGCGGGGCCTTTACCGCCCCATCTTCGACAGGGACGGAGTGGTCATCCTCAAGAAGAGCGGTGTCCCATGACCCTCAGGGAGAGGTGGGGCAGGCGGGACTGGCTCATCCTCCTGGGGCTCCTTGCCTTGACCATACTGGCCTGGTGGAGGGTGCTCTTCTTCCGCTCGTGGTCGTTCGGTGTCGAGCTCGACTTCATTAGGCAGTTCTATCCCGCCCGATTCTTCGCGGTGAAATCCCTTGCCGGCGGGACGTTTCCCCTGTGGAACCCCTATATATTGAGCGGCCACCCCTTCTTCGCCTCGTACCAGACCGCCATGCTCTATCCACTCAACCTCCTGATGGTCGGGGCCTATGCGGCCGCGGGGGCTGATTTCTCGCTGAAAGCGCAGTGCGCCTTCGTGGCCTTTCATTTTTTCCTGGCGGGCGTCTTCACCTATATCCTGGGAAGGGAACTGAAGATCGGGCGGGCCGGTTCGGCCGTGGCCGCAGTAACCTACATGTTCTGCGGCTTCATGGTGGCCCACGCGGGACATATAAACCAGCAGAGCGCCGCCGCATGGATACCGCTCGTCTTCTTCCTCTTTTACCGCTCCCTCGACAGGCGGCGCCTCTCGTACGCGGTGGCGGCCGGGGTGGTGACCGCCGTGGCGCTACTGGCCGGCCACCTTCAGTCGATCTTCTATCTCTGCATCTTCCTGCTCCTTTTTATCGTGTTCACGGCCCTCCGCAGGTGGCGCGGAGACCCGCGACAGCCCGGCATCCTCTACGGCCTTTCCGCGCTCGCGATAACTGTGGCGGTAGGAGGCGGCCTCGCCTGCGCCCAGCTCGTCCCAACCCAGGAGCTCATCGGGCTCTCCACCCGCAGCAAGATAACACTCGACGTCGCGGCACCCGGGAGCCTGCCGCGATGGCAGGTCATAAACCTCATCTTCCCGCACTTCTTCGGTTCTTCTCCGAAGAGCTACGCGGGCGGCTGGTTGATGTGGGAGACCTACGGCTATGCGGGGATTGTAGCCGGCGCGCTGGGTGTCGTGGCACTGCTCAGGAAGAGGCGCGGGTTCGTGATCTTCCTCTGGCTCGTGCTTTTGCTATCGCTCATTCTGGCTATGGGCACGGGGGGATACCTGTACACGGTCTTTTTCAAGTCGGGGCTCCTCTTCAACCGCTTCAGGGACCCCGCCCGCATTCTGCTGATGTTCGGTTTCGCCTCCGCCCTTCTGGCGGGGTTCGGTGCCGACCACCTCGTGCAGGTGCTGTCCGACCCGATACAGAGGCCAAGGTACCGCTCGGCCGTAAAGCTCGTCGCCGTCCTGTTGATCCTTGTCGCTCTGCTCGGCACAGCGGTAGTCCTGGTCATGGCGGCAAGGCACAGCCACCGCGTCGGGGTCGTGTTCAAGAGCGTCATCATTCCGACGGTGCTGCTGGTGCTCCTTCTTGTCCTGTTGCTCGCGGCGAAGCGCGCCAGGAACGGGCCCGCGTGGCTCTCCGCCGGGTTCGCGGTCCTGGTGGCGCTGGACCTGCTGGTCCTGAACGTCCCGTGGGTCATGGTCCGCATCAACCCAAAAGACATCTTCGGGGACAGGGAAGCCTCCCGCTATATCGCCTCACAGCCCGGCGTTTTCAGGGTCGAGACGGACGCCGACAACATGTACAAGGCGCTCGATGACGGGGCGGTATACGGCCTCGAGAAGGCGTCGGGGGACGACTCGCTCGTGCTCTCCGATTACTACAGGTACCGGGAGCTAATCGAAACGTCGGTGTCCCCGGGCGTACAGCCGGGCCTCTTCTACATGGGGGGCCTTCGTTTCCCCCTCCTCGACGTGATGAACGACGTCTATTTCGTGAGCAGGGGCATGATCCCCGCGAAGCTCGCCAGGGGCAAGTACGTCTACCTGGGAAAGAAGGGGAAGGTCAACATCTGGAAGAACACGAAGGCGATGCCGAGGGCGTGGATGACCGACAGCGTCGTATATAAGGACAACAAGGCAGTATACAGGAAGCTTCTGAAGGACAGGGGGAAGGGCATCCGCGAAAGAGCAATGGTCGTTTATCCTCCGGGAACGCCGGGTGAACTCATACCGGCCGTAAAGGGAAACGTCCGCGTAACCGACAGTTCGCCGCACCGCATCGTCATCGAGACCGATTCTTCATGCAGGGGGCTGCTGGCGACGGCGGAGGTGGTGTATCCGGGCTGGGAGGTTTTCGTGGACGGCAAGGGGAAAGAGATACTGACGACGAACTACCTTTTCCGCGGGGTCATGCTGGAAGGCGGGCAGAAGAAGGTGGAGTTCCGCTTCCGGCCGGAGAGCCTTCGCACGGGTATTCTGATATCGCTCATCACCGCCGGTGCACTCCTTCTGTGGCTGGCGGCGATGCTTGCGATTCGGGTATTCCGAAGAAGATCTATGGAAGGCAAGAGTTGAAGCTGTCGGTATTGATACCGGTTCATAACGAGGAGTCCACCATCGAGGAGGTCATCCGCCGGGTGAGCGCGGTGGACCTCGATGGTCTGGAGCGCGAGATAATCGTAATTGACGATGCCTCCACGGACGGGACTGCCGGGAAGCTCGAGCAGTACAGGGGAAGGCCGGACTTCGTCGTGTTGAGCCATGGAGCGAACCGGGGGAAGGGCGCGGCTATACGAACAGGACTCGCCAGCGTCACCGGCGACATCGTCATCATCCAGGACGCGGACCTCGAGTACGACCCTTCGGAGTACCCGAAGCTGGTCGCGCCGATAGTCGAGGACGGGGCCGACGTGGTCTACGGAAGCCGTTTCAAGGGCCGGGCCGAGGACATGGCTTTTCCCAACCTTGTCGCGAACAAGATACTGGCGTGGGCGGCCTCGCTCCTCTTCTTCAGGAGGGTCACCGACGAGGCGACCTGCTACAAGATATTCCGCGCCGACCTGCTTCGCTCTTTCGACCTCGAGTGCGAGCGCTTCGAGTTCTGTCCGGAGGTGACGGCGAAGACCCTGAAGGGCGGCCACAGGCTCGTAGAGGTCCCGATCACTTACCACGCGCGTTCGGTAGAAGCGGGCAAGAAGATAAAGACGCGGGACGGGTTCGAGGCACTCTGGACCCTCATCCGTTACCGCTTCAGGCGATGAGCGGTCCGACATGCTTCTGGTACAATACGGCGTTGGCTCATAGGACCTGCGAGGAAGAGATTGTGGGATGATAGCGAAGCTTAATGACCTCTGGCAACATCGCGAGCTCCAGTACAACATGATCGTCAAGGAGCTCAAGGTAAAATACAAGCGGTCAGTGCTGGGATTCCTCTGGTCGTTCATGAACCCCCTCATCATGCTGGTCGTCTTCAGCATAGTCTTCGCACTCATCATGCCGGGCGAACTTAGCTGGTTCGTGGTGTTTCTGATGGCGGGCTTGCTTCCCTGGTTATTCTTCGCCAACTCGCTCATGCAGGCGGTGGGCTCGGTGGTGAACAACCCGGGACTTGTCAAGAAAGTGTACTTCCCAAGGGAAGTCCTGCCGCTAGGCGCGGTAGGGGC
>JAENXM010000113.1 GCA_016649525.1 Actinomycetota bacterium | reverse complement strand
CGGAGTGACAGGATCTCCGCCTGGATGCTGGAAAGCTCCTTTGGATTCATGATGGTGCCGCTGAAGAGTTTTCCCTCCTCTTTGCCGATCTTCTCCGAGAGCAGTTCGAGCTCGCCGTCGAGCTTGTGCTGCCGCTGCTCCGGATCGACAAGTGACTTTTGTTCCGCCGCCAGCCTGTCCCTGCTCTCCTGGAGCTTTTCGAGGATCTCGCCGATGCGGTGCTTGTCCTCGAGGCCCTCTATGTCCCCTTTGAGTTTAAATATCCTTGTATCGAGCTCCTGGATCTCCAGAATCCTCTCACCGAGCTTGTCCTGACCGATTTCGTTCAACGCCAGGGGACCTCCTGGTCATAGTAACCTTCTACCCCGAGGTTCCAACCGTGTTGGTCGGAGGCGGCCCGGATAGACTCCACCATCATGGGAACAAAAGCCCTCTCACTCTCGAGGTGCCCGAGGCATATCAAGGCAAGTCCCGCCTCAGCCGCCTGCAGCGACATGTGGTAGTTAACCTCTCCCGCGACGAGCAGCTCCGCTCCCAGGCGCATGGACGGCTCGACGAGCGAGTTCGCCGCTCCCGGCACAACGGCCACCCTGCCGACCCGTTTCGAGGGGTCCCCGACAAGGCGTGGATCCCGCGAGCCGCACCACTCGGCGAGTTCCGCCAGGATATCTCCAGGTGTTCTTTCTTCCTCGAGCATCCCTATCCTGCCGAGCCCCCAGGGCACCGGATTATCTGTACTATATACATCATACGCGACCTCTTCGTAAGGGTGCCTGCCGAGCATAGCCCTTACAACCCTTGACATCAGGAAGGAGGGGACTATCATCTCGAGCCGGACCTCTTCGGCGAGGTTGAGTGTATTCACTTCACCCGAGTACGGCTCTGCGCCCTCACCGGGAATGAAGGTGCCGGTTCCCGCGGTCCGGAAGCCGCAGCGCCTGTAATCGCCTATCACCCCCGCGCCGGCATCCGCAATGGCGGCGGAGACTTCCTCTAGCGCCTCCGGCGGCACGAAGACAGCGATCTTCATAAATGGGACCCGGCCCGCGGGCTGGACCGGCTCGACGCCGACCAACCCGAGACGCCCCGCGAATACGTCGGCAAGGCCGCCCGTCGCGGAGTCCGCGTTGGTATGGCAGGCGATGACGTTTATGCCGTTTTCAATGACCCGCTCGACGAAAGAGCCCGGAGGTCCTCCGGTGTCGAGGCAAGAAATCGGGCCGGCGATGAGCGGGTGATGGGTAACGAGAAGGTCGGACCCTGCGGCTATGGCCCGCTCGATAACCGGACCTGTCGCGTCCACCGAGCACATCACTTTTGAAACAACGGAGTCGAGAGAGCCGACCTGGAGGCCGCTGTTGTCGTCCTCTACCGCAAGCTCCCAGGGGAAGCTATCCCCCAGAGCATCCATTATGTCTTTCAACAAAGCCAAGCTAATCGCCCCCCCAACGGATGCTCCAGGGCTTCCATTGAGATCAACCTCCAACGAACAGTTTCCAGAGGAAGCTCTGCGGACCCAGCAGGGCGACAACCGCGGTGACCGCCACTCCCGCACCCAACACGCCGATGAATATCCAGAATAACGCCTTTTTGTACGGTATATCGAAAATAAACGCTGCAACCGCCCCCGACCAGGCGCCTGTTACCGGTAAAGGTATAGCCACGAAAATAGCCAGCGCGATTTCTGCATAAAGCTCGTATTTTTTCTCCAGCTTCCTCCTCGTCCTTGCGAAGAGCCAGTTGAAGAATCGGTTCATTATCTTGGAGTGTTCCATCAGCCACTTTGAGACAGGACCCAGCAACCAGAGCACAAATGGTATAGGAATCATGTTCCCGACAACCGAAACCAGGAAAGCCTGCCACAGTGGTATGTCGAATTTCAGATACGCCACAGGGATGGAGCCCCTCAGCTCTGCGAGCGGGATCATGGCGAGGAGCATCGTTGCAAGATAACGATTCATATGAGAGAACCAACCGGCCCAGCTCACTGCGAGATACTGGCTCAACGTCGCTCCCTAAGAGAATCCTTTATCGACCCGTCAGATTGTACTTAAAAATACGGGGTCAGACTACTTTTATTACATTGAATCGAAGATTCTGATCGATACTCTCCGAAACAGGACGCGCGATAAAAGTGGGCTGACCCCGTTTTGCGGCTGGTCCTTCAGTCGACGTCCACTTCGGCCTTGCAGTTGCGGCAGCGCTTGGCGCCTCTGAAAAGCGGATACCCGCACTCTGGACAGTGGTACTTCTCTGTCTCCTTCTCGACCCAGCGCTCGGTCCCCAGCTCCCTCCACTCCGGCACGGCGCGAAGGATGACCTTCTTCCCTACCGGCAACGGGAAGTCGTCGATGAACTTGCACGGAAAATCGTCGCACTGGTGGCAGCCCTCATACCCCTTTTCCTGCGTGCATTCGCGGATCGGGCAGACCTTACAGTATTTGAAGACCTCATCCGAGAGGCAGCCCTTACAGTGCAGGTCATCGAGCTCAACTCCATAGACACCCGTCAACCTTTCTTTGAACTTGAGGTTATCGTCCCTGTCGGCGATGTAGATTGCGCAGACCCCGCAGTATAGCCCGCAGGGCGCCAGAAGCTCCTTTTCTACCTGCATCTTTCACTCTCCTTTACCGTAGTGTCTCTTCAAGCGCTGACAGTCGCAAGGCGGGCGGCGTAGTCCTCGAGGTCGAAACCGTTTACCTCGCATACTTTACCGTAAATTGACTTATCAATAGCCTCGATGCCCCGCAGGGCTCCCGATAGCAGGCCTGCCATTCCAGCAATGGTATCAGAATCCCTTCCAAGGTTGGCGCCGCCGACGACGGCCGTCATGGGGTCCCCGTCGGCGAGCCAGAACATAGCCAGTGCCATGGGTATCGTCTCCCTCGCGTCGATCGTCACGAGTCGGCGGCAGCAACGGTAGAGCGCGGGCCTGACCGAATAAACGTCACTGTAAGGCTCGGATGCAGACAGCGCACGTTCTATTGCAGAGCGCATCTGTGGAGATGCGTTGCTTCTCGCCGTGTCGATAACCGACTGCACCGTGGCACCCTTCGAAAGAGCCGTGGCGATTGCGGCGGCCCAGGCCGCTGCAGCCTCCACGCCCTCTCCCGTGAGCATGGCCCGCGCTACATCGCGAGCCGCCTGTGCGGCATCCACGGGGCACCCCCTGCAGATTATCCCCACCGGGGCCATTATCATCGCCGCCTCGTTCCCGGCAACGAGCCATGATAGGTTAAGGTAACCGGTCAGGTGGCCCGGAAGACCGAGACGGCCGGCCCACGCCACGATGTGCTCCCCGATCCAGAAGCCCACACTGCGGTTGTAAGACCTCAAAAACTTGCGCCACGTAAACTCCGGGTGCCACTTCCAGAAGTCGATCAGCTCGTCGGCGCTTATTATGCGGTCTTTCTCGAGGATGGCATCCGCCAGCGTAAGGGTAAGCCTCGTGTCGTCGGTGACAGCCCCCGCTTCCCTGCCTATAAGGTCGGTAACCTTCCCGTATCGAGCCTCTATCCTCCTGTAATTAAAGAGAAGTTCGGTCGGGCGACCCATTGCGTCACCTACGGCAAGACCGGCCAAACAGCCTATTATCCGCGAGATTTCTTCTTCCACGGAGATTTCCTCAGCACTCAGAATTCCCTCCTCGAGAGGCAGGCAACATCACGGTTGATTTTAATCATTAATTATTTCTTGGAATTTGTCGAACTGTAAATAACAATAGAATCACAGGTGTTCTATGTGACATACGGGAGGGCCTGATGATGAGCAGATTCTGCCCTAACTGTGGAGAAGAAGTCACACCCGACAATAAGTTCTTTGTGTCCTGCGGAAGACCGCGCCCCGAGGCGCCGACTGAACCCATCAGCACCGAGGCAACCCAGGTTGCCCCACCTGCAGCGCCTCCCCCCTAGCCCCACTCATAGCGGAGCCCGACTACGACGAGTGGGGCAACTACATCGGTGACGTCTGGATTACCTGCGACGAGTGCGGCGGCTCCGGCTGGGTAACCGAGCAGTACTGGGTTGAAGAATAAAGGGACAGGCGCTGTCCGGTTTGAGACTCTACAGCCCGGATACCCTGAAGGTCTCACTTAGCTTGAGGTCATCCTGTCTGGAGGAGGGCCCGACGAAGACGATGTACCCTATCTCCTCGACCTCCCATGTGCCGGCGTCCGCGTTGTAGAAGGCTAGATCCTCGGCTCTTAACTCGATCAACGCGGTCTTTGTCTCACCTGGCTTGAGGTGCAGTCTTGCGAAACCCTTGAGCTCCTTCACCGGGCGGTCGACCTTAGAGCCGTCGTAACCGACATACAGCTGGACGACCTCGTGGCCTTCCATCTCGCCTGTATTCGTCACGTCGAAGGAGACCTCGTTCCTGCCGCCCTTTCCGATCTGCCTTTCGCTCAGCTGCAGGTTGCTGTACTCGTATTCCGTGTAGCTCAAGCCGAACCCGAACGGGAAGGCGGGCTCGAGCCCCTCCTTGTCGAAGAGGCGGTACCCGTGATAGAAGCCGTATTCAATCGTCTTCGCCTTCCTGTCGAAAAAGGGAAGCTGTTCAGTTGACTTGGGAAAAGCTATCGGGAGCTTCCCGCTCGGGTTTACGTCCCCGAAGAGTATATCGGCGATGGCATGGCCGCCCTCCATGCCGGGGTACCAGGCCATGAATATGGCCTCCACGTCTTCCTTCCAGTTCTCCATTGTGATGGCGGACCCACCCTCGAGCACCACGATGCACCTGTCCGTTACTTCCGCTACGGCCTTGATGAGATTCTCCTGAGGCCCGGACAGGTTCAGGTCCTCGCGGTCGCCACCCATCCTGGTCAACTTCGAAAGGAACTCCCCCTCATCCTTGTAAGTGAGACCCGCCACCACGACTACGGCGTCGGCCTCCCCCGCTATACGCCTCGCCCTTTCCAGTCTCTTTCCGCTGTCATAGGTGAACTCCACCGAACCTCCGGCCTTGTCCCTGATCCCATGGAGCGGCGTGACGACGTAGGGAGGTTTAACCTGGCTGCTCCCTTTGTCGCCGATGTTAGCCTTGTCGGCCAGCCGGCCTATGACCGCCACCTTCTTGATGTTCTCGAGGTCAAGTGGAAGCGCTCCTTTTTCGTTCTTAAGGAGAACCATGCTCTTCTGCGCGGCCTCGAGGGCAAGGAAGGCATGCTCGCTTGAAGCGACCTTCTCCCTGTCGTAAAGAGCTTTATCGCCGACTTTCGCGAACCTCGCCTTTGTCCTGAGTATCCTTGTCACCGCCTCGTCGATGACCTCCTCCTTGACATCCCCCCGCTCGACCGCCCTTCTCAGCCTCCTGCCGAAGCGCCAGGGGCTCGGCATCTCCATGTCCAGCCCGCCGTTCGCACCCTCGACACCGTCCCTCACTCCCCAGATGAAATCGGACATCACGAATCCATCGAAGCCCCACTCCCCCTTGAGGATGTCCCTCAAGAGGTGGCGGTTGTGGCCGCAGTAGTACCCGTTAACCTTGTTGTAAGCGCTCATGACCGATGCGACACCGGCCCTGACGCATTTCTCGAAATGGCGGAGGTAAATCTCCCTCAGAGTACGTTCGTCGACCTGCACGTCGACGAAGAACCTGGCTTCCTCGATGCTGTTGCACGCGAAATGCTTCGCGCACGCCATCACGTGCCTCTGCACCCCGTTTATCATCGCGACGGCCATGGCGCCGAGATGGTAAGGGTCGTCGCCGTACGTCTCCTGCGACCTCCCCCAACCGGGGTGCCTCGGTACGTTGATGCAGACCCCTCCATAGTAGTCGGCGCCCTGCGACCTCGCCTCGATGCCTATAGCATCCCCGACGCGCTCGTGGAGCTCGGTGTCCCAGGTCGCACCCCTCGCCATCGCAACCGGGAAGCATGTCGAGCGGTTGAGGCACAGCCCGCGCGGGCCGTCGGTGAACTTGATCGGCGGAATTCCCAGGCGCTTGTT
>JAENXM010000116.1 GCA_016649525.1 Actinomycetota bacterium | reverse complement strand
GTGGGGACTTATTTCGGTCCATTTCCCGATACGCGAAACCAAATCCCCCTTTCCTTTTATTAAGTCAGCCTGCTTCTTGTCCATGACTTTCAACAGAAGGGGTATCCGGGCATCCCGAGAGTAGGCAAGATAGACCTGGTGATTATCACCGATTTCGAGTATCTCATAGATCAGGTGCTCTCCTTTGACAAGATCTCCTATTTTGTACTTCACAACCGGCTCAACGACTGAGGGCTCTTTTCTGCCTGCGAAAATACTATTGAGCCGCTCCCTGGTCCTTTCAGGCGAGAAACAATCGAGATATCTTTTATGGAGCTTTTCCCCCACTTCAGTCCGTAACGCCGGGTTTTCGATAAACATCGAGCTATTCTCGATAACCTCTTCTTCAGTCTCGCAAACGTATTGATAAGAAGAATCAAGCGCATCGGTTTCCGAAAGCATGGCCATTTTCTTGTTCCTAAAAGTCACTATCGGTTTGGCGCAAGCCATCGCCTCAGTTCGAATTGTCCCCCCAATATTTGGAAATGTCTCAATAACAAAATCCGCGGCGCCATAGTATGGTGTCAAGTCGGCCTGGAGGCCATTAACGATGAACCTCCTCCGGATCGCTTCGTCTGCGCCAAGATAGGAGTTGATTTCTCCCTTTCGGGACTCGTTAGTAACAAGGAGGTGATAATGATTAGGGTATCGGGCGAGGAGCCTCTCAATTGTTCCGAAATAGTCGTAGTCATCGTCACACGTAATCTTGTAAAAGTACCCTACGGATAACGATATTGTGCTATCATCCGGTATTCCCAAAAAGCCGTTGGCAGTATACCTGGGTTTGATATCAGTCGTAAGCGGTATTACACATGAATTGAATATCCTCCTGTTCCTCGCAGAGAAATCGGCTCCTGCTTTTCTCCAATCGACCAGATAATCTATTACGTTCCGGCCCAACCAGAAGTTCCGATCAGTATGGTTGAATAAAAGCGTAGTCGGCTTTCTTTCCAGACTGGAAAGCGCGCTAATGGTTATCACGTCCTGCGGGTGAATAAAAAGAGCAAGAAAACGGGGAGAGTCTCTTTGAATCTGTTCTGCGAGCAGGCCCGCCCTCCTGCAATAAGGTCCCCAGTAAGGCAGGCAAGAGATTTCAACCCCCAGCCCCCTGAGAGACCTTTCAAGGTTAACAAAGTCCGGCGGTACGCCGGATACGTTCGTTAAGTACAAATACTGCTTGTCGAACTGGTTTCTCAGGCAACCAGCCCACTGCAGGAGAGCCTCACAATGCCCCCCAATGTCCCATAGCTCACTCGCAATGAATCCAATCGATTTACCGTCCGTGAACGCTTTCCCCGCCGATCCGCATTGCTCTCTCATTACAAGACCGAGATTGGAAAGCATATTGTCAAGCTCAAAGTCGAACAGAATCGATTCCTTCAGACCAAGACCAGATAAAAACGCCATTCTGGCAGCTTCGTAAGCATAGCGGAGGGCTTCTTCTTGGCGTCCATCACTGGCAGCTTCCAGCGCTTTCGATTTGTAGAAAAAGAATATGCTACTCTCTCTATCCTTACTTACCGTATTCATTTTTTAGTTAAATGAGATATCTTATTCCTTGCCAGGCATCGGAAACGGACATCAGAAAACCTGACCACCTGATCGGCACCGTTACTTAGAAAATAACCGACATTCTTCACTTGGCTTCCTTCCTGGAAAGTCGCAGAGCACTCATAAATCCCTTTCAGATTAATAATTCAGCAAGGCAGTCGGACATCTCCTTCCTTTTCAGCTGGAAGACCCGTGGTTGGGCCGGAAGCTTTTAAGTTTAGCCTTGAGGGCCTTCGGTGCAACCGTCAACTCGCTGGGAAACGGTCCGTCAGTTTTTCCAGCGGTCGTTACCCTCACAGATGTCCTCTTGTTTGCGTTGAAGGGCCTTGGCTCTTGCGAAAACCCCTGACGGGGCTCAGCCCCAAGCCGCACTGCTCCAAAAGGCGCCAGAACCACCCGAACGGCCAATCCATATCACCCATCAGGGGGATGCTGTTACTGCCCGGGCTCACCGATGAAATGAGCGTAAGCAATTTCCTCGAAAGACGGGGCTGGGAAAAATGGATGAGGAGCGGGTCCAAAGGCCGGCGGCCAGAATCATAGGATATATCTCTATGTTCTTGATAGCTTTCGCCATGTTCCGTTTGCTTCTGATAATAGTCCAGTATTGCCTCGCACCTTTCCACGTCATCCAGAGCGATTCAATGGCGCCGCAGTTCAAAACGGGTGACGCCGTTGTCCTGAAGGAAGTGAAGGTTGGACAGGTAATCATTTTTCGGGACCCCGAGGACACAGGCCAGTTCGTGATCCACCGCGTCCTGGCCATTGAGGAAGCCGGCCCCACCCGGCTCTTCACCACCAAGGGTGACCACAACCCGGTACCCGACCCCATCAAGACGTACTCCGGTGACATCGTCGGAGGCGTCGCGGTAAAGCTACCGAGCTTCGGGGTCCTCCTTAGTTTCCTGGCATCGCCAGGGGGATACCTGTCCTGTGCCGCGATCCCCGCGGCTCTATCGTTGCTGCTGATTTTTATGCAGGCTTTAGTGGAGAAGACTTCCCGCGCAAGGACCCGCAGGCGGGTGTTTTCACCGCAGGCCACAGCGCAATGACCAGAGCCGCGGGGCAGCGGCCTTGTTCAGAACACCGCCGGTGTGACACCACCGGCGGTTTTTCTTACCCGGGGCAGCCAGCGCAGGTCAGAAAATGGCGGTTCCGAGCTTGCCCTTCAGAACTCTGTTGGCCACCAGCGCTCCACCCATCACCGCTCCGTATATCCCGCCGCCGAGAACCGACTTCGAGCCGGTGAGGAAAAGTCCGCGCACGCCCGCTGCCGGGCCGAGGCTCCGGTTGAACGACTGCTCCGGGATGGGCGCGCAGTCATACCAGCAGCCATCGGACGCCATCGAGTAGCGCTGATAGGTCACGGGAGTGGAGATGCTGTAGGTTTCCACGTTTTCGACGATCTTGGGGAAGGCCGACCGTACAGCCTCGATCACCACCTCGGCATAACTTTCCTTGGTGCGTCGGTACCTCTCCCCAAGCCGACCGCCTTCCCCGACGTTCCAATTCTGCTTGAAGTCGTGCGGCACCGAGGGGACCAGGATCTCCAGGCAGGACTTACCCTCGGGGGCGAGCGAGGGGTCCTGCATCGAGTGGACCGCTACCATCCAGCGGAGCTTGGCGGGGTCCGGATGCCGGTCCGTTACGCTGATTTCTTCGAGCATCTCCCTGTGATCATAGGACGGCTGCACGAATATGCAGCCACAGGAAAGCCCATCATCATCTACTCTCTTGCCTATCCCGAGGTGTATCGCTAAACCGGACGCCGACATGCGGCACCCCTGGACGCGGTCCAGGAACGCGCGGGTGAAGTTTTCTTCCTCCACGAGTTCCAGGAAGGTCAGCTTCGTATCAGCGTCGCTGACCACCGCGCTCGTTGTAACCCTCTCGCCCGGGTGTATCAAGGCCCCCGTGACCATCCCCTGCCCGGTTATCACTTTCGTCACCTCGTGTCCCAGCAACAGGGTGCCCCCGTTCTCGACGAAAGACTCCGCGAAGTCGTTCGCGAGTGACTGGAATCCCCCGACAGGAACATAGGCGCCTTTGAAATAGCCGGCCAGCAGACCTGTCATACCGAGTGCCGAAAGCTCCCACGGCGGCGAGCCGAGTGAAGGCCACGGTGTGGCCAGCACCGCCTTGAGTCTGTCGTTGGTGAAATAGGAATCGAGCAGACCTCCGTAGGTGGTTCCGCTCATGAGGTGCCGGGTCGTACGGGGGAAAAGCGCCGGATAGGCTACGCGGCGAAGGGCCGACCCCGTTCCCAGGGGCCGGTGCAGCATCCGTATGTCCATCCCTTTGTAGATGCTCTCGAGCGCGTTGAAGAAGTGGTTGATGTTAGTGGTCTGGGGCTGGAAGTTCTCTTTGAGGATCTCCTTGTAAGCCTCGACGTCGCTGGATACCGTTATGTCGTGGTCGGGATATATGTAACGATGAAACGGCTCGACCTTCTTGAACTCTGTCTTCAGGCCAAGGTAGTCTACGACCCTGGCTATCCCCCCGTCAGGACCGCAACCACTCATCAGGTAGGGGCCCTGGAAGGAATAACCCCTCCTCCTGATGGCGTTCAAATAGCCACCGGGCCTCGCCTGCCTTTCGACCAGGAGAACGTCAAGCCCCTCCTTGGCGAGAAGGGCGGCGCAAGTGAGTCCACCTATCCCGGCGCCTATCACGACCGCGTCATAGTGCTCCCCGATCGCCGGCGCATCACTCGCCGGCACACGCCGTTCAGCCATTTCCCCCCGCATCGCTCGACCAGAGGCCAACCATGGACCACGCCGCTAAATATATCAGATGTCAGATGGGGTCAGGTCCTGAATCATGAATTGTGCAACATCGGTGCCTGGCACCATTGTTGCACAATCCTGTCATCCGCGGGAATGGAAAAAATTGGTTGCGCCTCGGAGCGCTTTGTATTAGCCTCAATTACCGAAATGATGGATATCGGGCTTGCACAGGATGTTGCAGAGAAGGCGCTTGGAAACGCGGGGGCATACTCCGACGTCATCTTCCAGCGCCGCACGATAACGCAGATAAGGTTTGAAGACGGCAGGGTAGATGATATATCCATGGGGCTCGACTCGGGCGCAGGGGTGAGGGTCATAAGAGGCGACCTCGCCGCATACGCTCACACGGACCTTGTCGACCGGGACAACCTGACGCGCGCAGCGCTTGCGGCTCGCGAAGCACTCAAGCACGCATCCGGTGGAACGGCCTTGAACGTCCAGGTCCCGGAGAGGAAAGGTAGATCCCAACCGGTCTGCCGGCCCGGGGAAGGGTCCGCGGAAATAAGACAGCTGGCTGATCACCTTTCGGCATGCGACGAGTCCGCACGGAGCCTGGGCAAAGAGATCCGGCAGGTGACGGCGGTCCATATGGGATACCGGGAAGAGGAGCTCCTGGTCAACAGCCTCGGCGAGGTCCGGCGGGGCACGTGCCAGCGGACCAGGCTCATCGTGCAGGTCGTGGCGAGCCGCAACGGAGTGATCCAGGTGGGGCAGGAGGCGCCGGGTTCACTGTCCGGGCCCGATTTCTACAGGAGCACCGACCCCGCGGAAGTCGCCGAAAGGGCCGCGCGCCGCGCGCTGACCATGCTCGACGCACGCCCCGCGCCGACAGGAAGAATGCCGGTGGTGCTCAACTCGGGCACCGGCGGCGTGCTGCTGCACGAGGCGTGCGGGCACGGCTTCGAGGTCGACCACGTCCACAAGGGCGCCTCCGTTTACGCCGGAAAAATCGGCGAGAGAGTCGCGAACACGGTTGTCTCAGCCGCCGACGACCCTACCATACCCGCGCTCTGGGGCTCGTATGACTTCGACGACGAAGGCACTCCGTCCGGCGAGACCGTGTTGATAGAGGAAGGAATCCTTAAGGGCTACCTCTACGGAAGACATGAGGCTATGAAAGAAGGCAGGGAGAGCACGGGGAACGGGCGCAGGCAGTCCTTCCGGTTCTCCCCCGTACCCCGCATGAGCAACACCTACATCAAGCCGGGCGAAACGGTCCCGGAAGACATCATCGCCTCGACACAGCGCGGACTGTACGCGCGCAAGATGGGCGGAGGGCAGGTCGACCCGGTAACGGGCGACTACGTCTTCTCCGTTTCGGAAGGCTACCTTATCGAGAACGGGAAACTGGGGCCCGCGGCAAGGGGGGCGGTGCTGATCGGCAACGGCCCGCGCACCCTCGAGATGATCGACGCGGTCGGCAACGAC